>REAP01000154.1 GCA_004294385.1 Oscillatoriales cyanobacterium
TGAGCGAAGTCGAAGGGCTTTCCTTGTACCCTGAGCGAAGTCGAAGGGCTTTCCTTGTACCCTGAGCGAAGTCGAAGGGCTTTCCTTGTACCCTGAGCGTAGTCGAAGGGTCTTCTATAGCGGTTCTCGAAAAAGTGAGGTATGCCCTATGCCCTATGCCCTATTCCCTATGCCCTATTCCCAATTCCCAATTCCCAGAAACCAACAATCAACTATGACACCCGAACTAATTTTCACAGTAGGAAACCTATTCGTTTTGCCATTTTGGGCAATCATGATTTTATTACCAAACTGGGGAATCACCCGAAAAGTGATGAATTCTTTCATCCCCTTTGTCGTGCTAGCCGTCATGTATATCTATTTGTTTGCTAGCAGCATCACCCCAGAAAATGCAGCAGCTTTATCAAATCCCAAACTAGCAGACATCGCCAAATTTCTTGGGGAAGAAACCGCAGCAGCTACAGGATGGATACATTTTTTAGTAATGGATTTGTTTGTCGGGCGTTGGATTTATTTAGAAGGGCAACGCACCGGAGTTTGGACAATTCATTCTCTGGCATTGTGTCTATTTGCCGGCCCGATGGGATTGCTTTCTCACATTTTAACCGATTGGATAACTCAGCAATTTTTCCCTAGTTCTGAATCGGCTACCACAGTAGAAACATAAGCGAAATAGGATTTACGGATGGGGGCCGAGAAACCGGGTTTTTGCGAAAATATTTGGTTACAGTCCACAGATTAGGTAAAAAACCCGGTTTCTTTTGTCGGAGTGCGTAAATCCTGTAAAAGGTTAAATTTATTCTACTGCTAGTCGTTATCAAGCTCATTATCCAATTTAATCGATCGCACTTTCACGAATAATTATTAGGATTATCAATCGCCAACCCCGCCGACTGAGCAATATTCAGCAATCGATTGTCCGCCGAAACAAAAACTAATTGAGTTTCTGGGATTAATGTTAAAAGATATTGAACGCGCAAAGCAGACGCTAATTGCACAGCATCATAAAGCCCGCAGTGGATATTCAACAATCAGTTCACCTGCCCTTTCAACCAGTCCCTTATCAACTTCGATAACTCTATACCGACTATTGAATTCAAAACGAAAATTTTGAATGAGTGCAGCAACTTCCGCAGCATTTATACTACCTTCACGCTGTCTGCGCGCAAAAGCACTCAGAACTTCCACCCACGTTATCCGCACCAGAAGCAGCGAGTTACCCGTCTGCGAATCCGTGAGCGTCTTGATCCAAGGGCTGCCAATTTCAACCACATATCTTTTGATGAGGGCACTGCTATCCAAAAAATAAATGTTTACCACGGGCCACGATCCTCGATAATAATTTCTGATAGAGGCTTGCCCGGTTTTTCCCCTAACCTTTTAGCCAATTCATACACATCTTCATCAGTGACGGCCTCGACGTTATCGGGAGCGTTAGGTAGTGGAGTCACCAATCCTCGGTCAACTAAAAACTGGATTGCTAATTCTGCTTGCTTTTTGGGATCATCTGGCCAAAGTTGAATCTGCACAGTTTCACCATCTTTCAAAGACACAGAACTCAACGGCCGAAACACCCCATTCTCGTACACCGCAGTAATAGTTTCTGGCATAACTAGCCTCTTAATTAAATGCTTTGACTTATTGTACTTCTTTTAATTACTTTACTCGTTACCCGGCTCTGCCTGGTAACGCAGATCCAGAGGCTCTGCCTCCAATTTTCCTTCTTCCTTGCGCGAGGCAGTTTTCCTTGTTCCTTGCGCGAGGCAGAGCCTCTAGACATCGGTTCCCAGGCTCTGCCTGGGAACCAGTTAAATACCACTAAAATCGTCTTACTTCGTTGCCACCACAGCCAAATTCCAAGCCAACCGCTTCATCAAAGGCAACTTCTTTAACCACCCATCCAACCCTTCCAACCGAGAGTATTCCGGCTTCAATCTTTCTTGTTCAAGAATAATCTTCTTCCAATAACGCTCATCATTCGGATGCACTTTTTCGATCAAATAAAAGCGCAAAAAAATCCACAGCGATGTCAGCCAAAATGTATCGTAAGCCGTATCTGAAAACAAAGACTTGACAAGTTTCACAATATTAATATCCAAAGGAGTTTCATCCTCAGTCCGCACCTCAGTTGCCATCCTGCGATAAACATTAATTATCGGATTGTGCTTCATCGGGTCCCAGAAACAAGCTTTTCCACCCGGTTTCAGTACACGGTACATTTCGCGAATTGCTTTTTCTGGTTCTGGCAAATGGTGCAGCAAATTAGAAGCATAAACAATATCAAAACTATTGTCTGGGAAATCTAGCGCCATTGCATTTACAGTACAACCTTCGATTTTGACACCGTTTGCCTCTGCCAATTTCAGAGCAACTTCCACCATGCCCTGAGAATAGTCAGCCGCCACACAATGCGCGCCTTTTTTCGCAAAATAAATGCTATTTTCTCCCGCGCCGCAGCCTAAATCCAAGAGGCGTTTGCCAGCGACATCACCCATTTGCTGGACGATAAATCTATTTTCTGGGGCTGTACAAGCTTCAAAGTAATCATTGACGCGGATGCCGTCAACGTCGATTGTGGATGCCCAAGCATCGTGGAATTCTCGCTCTTTTTTTAAGGTTTCGTCTTGCATTTTATTGACTATTGATTATTTATCTATTGGATTTACTGGGATTAGTTGTAACTTATTCGTGTCTTCTGGATCGGAAGTTTTTTATCAGTCATAAAGCTCCGCATAAAATTCGGACTCTAATTTAGCAAGAGGTTCTAATTCCGATCGCGTCCACTTGTTTGTACCAGATTTTGCCAATTGATTAACTCGCTGCAAGCAGCCTTTTAAACTTGATACAAATTCTTCCGTCTTCAATTCTTTGTTGCTAAGATCGTAACTGCTATTTTTACTTTTTGGCGCGCAGTCATATTCTTTAATCGCTGACTGTAGCTGCTCGTAAATAGGATCGCTCGGTTGAATGGGTATCCTGGGAGTAGGAGAAGGTCTATGGCTGCGATATGATCGTATTGTAGCAAGTTCCGCACCAAATTCTTCTTGTAGTTTTTGTATAGGTTCTAAATCTTCCTTTCTGATAGTTTGCGTTTTTCGATATATCAATATAAGCTTACTCAAGTCATCCAAATAATCAAATAAAACTGCTCCAAATTCATAGCGTGTTATCTCTATATTAGATAGAAAATAAGTTGCTAAGAGACTTGTTTTAGAAAGGCAGTTGAATTTTGTGTCTACGAGTTTTAAACTTATGTAAGCCCAGTCAGTGGGTTGCACTATTGGATTCGGCTCAGTTATCGTCACAGTCTGTGGAGTAGGTAGAGGTTCGCTCTGAGCCTTAGCAGCATCTGGCGCTCCAACTAAACTGTAACTCAAAATTGCTGCGATCGATAATAATAAATGCACCCAGAATTTACCCATTTTCCATCATCTTCTGATACTTTTACAGCAGTAGGACGAGCAATGCCCGCCCTACAAACTAACTAAAAACTGATAAAGGAGTGGCAACTTAAGACTGAGCTGCTGTTGCAACTTTCGATGCTTTACCTACGGTAGATTCCTGCTGTAATGCGACATAAAGGCGATTTAAAGCACTGATGTAAGCTTCGGCGGAGGCGACGATAATGTCAGTATTAGCTGAGTGTCCAGAAAATACTTTGCCCTCGTGACGCAAGCGAATAGTCACTTCGCCGATCGCATCAATTCCCCCTGTTACCGATTGTACCGAAAACTCGATCAACTCATTCGGGACATTCACAACCCGGTTAATTGCCCGGTAAATGGCATCTACAGGCCCAGTACCGATCGCAGCATCAGTCAATTCCTCCCCCGCCGGAGTTCGCACGGTGACGGTGGCTGTCGGACGAGATTTGTCGCCGCAAGAAACCTGCACCAATTCTAACCGGAAAAGTTCCGGTGCTTGGTGGGCTTCGTTATTGGCGATCGCCTCCAAGTCCCAATCAGTAATCTCTTTTTTCTTGTCGGCTAAATCCTTAAACTTGACAAAAGCCTTATTTAGCTCATCGTCAGCCATTTCAAAACCCAACTCTTTCAAGCGAGTATGAAAAGCGTGACGCCCCGACAATTTGCCCAGCACGATTTGATTTTCGGTTAAGCCGATCGACTCAGCGTCCATAATCTCGTAGGTCCGCTTATTTTTCAGCACCCCATCCTGGTGAATTCCCGACTCATGGGCGAAAGCATTTGCTCCCACAATCGCCTTATTTGGCTGTACCAACATCCCCGTCAAATTGGAAACCAAGCGGGATGTTTTGTAAATTTGGCGCGAGTCAATATTCGTCAGCGGTTCGTCAGAATCAGCTTCTCTTCCCAAGAACGGGTTAAAATATTGACGCCGCACATACAAGGCCATTACCAACTCTTCCAGAGCCGCATTTCCGGCTCGTTCGCCAATCCCATTAATCGTGCACTCCAACTGTCTCGCGCCATTTTTTACAGCTTCCAAAAAGTTAGCAACCGCCAGTCCTAAGTCATTGTGACCGTGAACTGAAATGATTGCGCGATCGATATTCGGCACGTTTTCCTTAATTCCCCGAATCAAAGCCCCAAACTCACTCGGAGTCGTGTAACCCACAGTATCGGGAATATTCACAGTTGTGGCCCCGGCTGCGATCGCCCGTTCCAGCACCTGATACAAAAACTCTGGATCTGAACGACAAGCATCTTCCGGCGAAAACTCCACATCTTCCACAAAAGACTTAGCATAAGCCACCATTTCTGGCACAATTTCCAGAACCTCAGCCCGCGTCTTTTTCAGCTTATATTCCAAGTGAATATCAGATGTAGCCAGAAACGTATGAATTCGCGCATTGGCGGCTGGTTTGAGAGCCTCGGCTGCTGTTTTGATGTCTGGCTTTCGCGCCCTGGCTAGACCGCAAATTGTCGGCCCATCTTCCGTCCCGACAGTCCGAGCGATTTTTTGGACAGCCTCAAAATCTCCCGTGCTAGTGAAAGGAAAACCTGCTTCAATGATGTCTACACCCAATCTGGCTAACTGACGTGCGATCGTCAATTTTTCATCCACATTTAGAGATGCGCCCGGAGATTGTTCTCCGTCCCGCAAAGTCGTATCGAAAATAATAATCCGGTCTTGACTTGGTTGAGTTTTCATAGGTCTCAAAAGTTGACTGTTGACTGTTGACTGTTGGCTGTTGGCTGTTTTAACAATGCCGATGCAACGGAAACGATGTTACGCCTCATGCCAATAATTAATAATTAATAATTAATAATTAATAATTAATAATTAATAATTAATAATTAATAAGCATTAACCAATAACTAATAACTACTAACCAACAACTAATAACTACTAACTACTGACTAATGACTACTGACTACTGACTACTGACTAATAATCCATCTTCTCGATATGTTCCCTAATTTCATTCAAGTCTATATACCTATCTGTAGCATTTCGGAGTTCTCTAGCAATCATGCCTTCGGTTGATACCACAGTAATATGAGTATTTTTCGATCGCAGTAGCTCGATCGCCCGCTCAAAATCCCCATCCCCACTAAACAGCACCACCTGGTCGTATTGATCCACCGTATTAAACATATCAACCACAATCTCTATGTCTAAATTAGCCTTTTGGGAATATCTGCCCGAAGCATCGTCGTAATATTCCTTAAGAATTTTAGTGCGAACCGTGTAACCTAGACTAATCAAAGCATCTCGAAATCCCCTTTGATCTTGGGGGTCTTTTAAGCCTGTATACCAGAAAGCATTAATCAAGATGACATTCGGCTGCGAAGTTTTGAAATATTCGAGCACCCTGCGAGGATCAAAAAACCAACCGTTCTTTTGTTGAGCGTAGAACATATTGTTCCCGTCAACAAAAATAGAAAGGCGGTTCATTAAATTTGTCATAGAACTTAGACCTAATAATTGTAGAAAGAAATTAATCTAAATATCACATTTTAGCAATATGGAGCTAACTGAGGCAATAGATTGAACTTCAGAAAACCCTATCTCCCCAGTATTTCATATTTTAGGCTCTACCGCCAGAGGGCCTTTGTTCAGGCTGCCATAATTGAGCGATGCACCACAAAAACCAGACACCTATTAACTCTAGGGTGGCTTCGGTGTCAAGGTTAATGAGTTTTCCAGCGACTCACTACAGCTCGATCGCCTCCGTGAGATACCGCAGCCCCTTCGCAACACCTTTTCTGTTACAAATGTTAGAAAAAGTCTTGATGCTAATCAACCCCCTCATTTTATAGCAGCACACCCAGCTTAAGCTTTTTTGCTTTCCAGAGCCCAGCGAGCCAACTCTGTCCGGTTGTGGAGATCAGTTTTGCCTAGCATATTGCTGACGTGGCTCTCTATAGTCCGTTGGCTGACCTTCATCACCTCTGCGATTTGGCGGTTTGCCAGACCCTGCGCTAGCAACTGTACCACCTTTAACTCAGTGGGAGTCAATTCGACATTGCGTCGCGCCTTAACTTTGAGGCCACCATCAAGACTTTCATTGCGGTGGCGAATCAAACGGGATGCCGCTTTCAAAGAAGATTCAACTTGAGCTACCAGTTCTTCGGGTTCAAAAGGTTTAACTATATAAACATCAGCCCCCGTGCTCAAGCCTTTTACTCGGTCTGAGCTTTGACCTTTAGCAGACAAAAACAGAACCGGAATCCAGTTAGTGCGAGGGTCTTCTCTGATGTGCTTGACTAAAGTGTAGCCATCCATTTCCGGCATCATCACATCGCAGATGATCAAGTCGGGAACTTCTTCTTCTAGTTTTTCCAGAGCGTGTCTGCCGTTTTCTGCTGTAATGACGTTGTAACCTCGAAACTCTAAGTAGTCCTTGACTAGCAAGATCAAGTTGGGGTCGTCGTCAACCAGCATCAGGCGTTTTTGCTCTCCTGAATTATTGTCCTTTGTCATATAAAATTTTTCGGGAATGTAGAAACCGCGTACCTTTGATATCAATAGATTTGAGCAGACTCCATACTTACGTGTTTAACTTTTTCTAGTGTAGTTTAGTAAACCACCTAGTGTCTGTCACTGAGAAACTTTTTAGATAAACGTAGTCACTTGAGACTGAGGCTGGTCGGTGACGCCAGGGAATCTCAACCATTATTCTAAACTAATTAGTTAGCGCTCAAAACTCATCAAAAAATCTCCAACTCTCCTACTGGGTTCGGGAACCCGTACAGACGCCTAAGTTGCGATCGCCCCTGACTAAAGCTAAATTAGCACTCAGGAGTCGAGAGTGCTAATATGTCAGTGTAAGTATTCAGTCGTTGCTTTCATAGCGACCTCTGACCACTGAATGACGACAATCTGTAATCAGGAGATTTATTTATGGCAGCAGTATCACTGAGTGTTTCTACCGTTAAACCACTAGGCGAGCGCGTCTTTGTGAAAGTCAGCGCTAGCGAAGAAAAAACCGCCGGTGGCATCCTTCTGCCCGACACAGCCAAGGAAAAGCCCCAAGTAGGCGAAGTCGCGGCAGTGGGCCCCGGCAAGCGCAATGACGACGGTCAGCGTGTTGAAATGGAAGTCAAAGTCGGCGACAAAGTTCTCTACTCGAAGTATGCCGGTACCGACATCAAACTCGGCACCGATGAATATGTCTTGTTGGCCGAAAAAGATATTCTGGCGATCGTTAACTAAGTTAATCATTAGTCGTTAGTCATTCAAAAGTCATTAGTCATCAGTCATTAGTTCGATCGCAAACAACGCAAACAAACTAATGACCAAGGACAAATGACCGCCATCCAAAAATCCCAAATCTTAAACCCAAAACCCCCAAAAAACTATGGCTAAGCGTATAATCTACAACGAAAATGCACGTCGCGCCCTCGAACGCGGTATGGACATTCTCGCCGAAGCAGTAGCAGTCACCCTCGGCCCCAAAGGTCGTAACGTGGTTCTCGAAAAGAAATTCGGAGCTCCTCAAATCGTCAATGACGGCGTTACCATCGCCAAAGAAATCGAACTAGAAGACCATGTAGAAAATACAGGCGTTGCTCTAATTCGTCAAGCCGCTTCCAAAACCAACGACGCAGCAGGCGACGGCACCACAACTGCTACCGTTCTCGCCCACGCAATGGTCAAAGAAGGCCTGCGGAACGTAGCTGCTGGTGCAAATGCGATCGCCCTCAAACGCGGTGTTGATAAAGCAACTGCCTTTTTGGTAGAAAAGATTGCTGAACACGCCCGCAAAGTAGAAGATTCCAAATCCATCGCTCAAGTTGGTTCCATCTCCGCCGGTAACGACGACGAAGTTGGTCAAATGATTGCCAACGCAATGGACAAAGTAGGTAAAGAAGGCGTGATTTCCCTTGAAGAAGGCAAATCCATGACCACCGAACTCGAAATCACCGAAGGGATGCGTTTCGACAAAGGCTACATTTCGCCTTACTTCGTCACCGACACCGAACGGATGGAAGCAGTGCTTGACAATCCCTTCATCTTGCTGACTGACAAAAAAATCGGCATGGTACAAGATTTAGTACCAGTGCTCGAACAAGTAGCACGTTCTGGAAGCCCACTGCTGATCATTGCAGAAGACATTGAGAAAGAAGCTCTAGCTACCCTCGTTGTCAACAAACTGCGCGGTGTGCTGAATGTAACTGCTGTTAAAGCACCTGGTTTTGGCGATCGACGCAAAGCCATGTTAGAAGATATCGCCGTATTGACCGGCGGTCAACTAATCACCGAAG
>REAP01000155.1 GCA_004294385.1 Oscillatoriales cyanobacterium
GCTACAAATGGGAAGACCAAGAAAAAATGACCACAATTTTAGGCATCCACCTAGTTTTGTTAGGTATCGGAGCCTTCTTATTGGTGGCCAAAGCAATGTTTTTCGGTGGTTTATATGATACCACGATCGGGCAAGTGCGGGTAATTTCGGCACCCACATTCAACCCCGCTGTGATTTTCGGCTACCTGTTCGGTGCAGGCGGCAAAAACTGGATTGCCTCCGTTAACAACCTCGAAGATGTTGTCGGCGGACATATCTGGGTAGGAATTCTCTGCATACTCGGCGGGCTGTGGCACATTCGCACTCAGCCTTTTGCGTGGACAGAAAACCTGTTCGTTTGGTCAGGAGAAGCTTACTTATCCTACAGTCTCGGCGCATTAGCCTTAATGGGTTTCATCGCCGCCTACTTTGTCTCAGTCAACACCCTGGTTTACCCAGTGGAATTCTTCGGCCCAGCTTTGAAAATTGGCATCCAGCAATTCCCCTATTTCGATAGTGGAGAAGTTTTGACTTCTCGAACTTGGCTAGCAAACTCCCACTTCTGGTTAGCCTTCTTCTTTTTGCAAGGACATCTCTGGCACGCCCTCCGAGCCGCAGGATTTGACTTCCGCAAAGGCGAAGTCGTGAACCAAGTTGCAGCGAATGCAGCCAGTTAATCAAATATGACTAAGGCAAAAAAACCCGGTTTCTGTAGGGGCGGTGCCAAGAGTGCCCGCCCTGTCAAGAGTGCATCTCTGCCACAGATATTGACATAGGGTTTCGACTCCGCTCAACCAACGGGAGTTTTTGACCCATTGAGATATGGTTTCGCGCGGTTCCTGAGCGTAGTCGAAGGACAACCACCGGGAGTTTTTGACCCATTGAGATATGGTTTCGCGCGGTTCCTGAGCGTAGTCGAAGGACAACCACCGGGAGTTTTTGACCCAGACTACCGAAATTTAGAGGAAAGCAAAAATGCAAGCAATAGCTGAACCGAATTTAAAACTAGAGCCGGAAAACTCGGAAAACGAGTACGGCTGGTGGGCTGGTAACGCCCGTTTCACGGAATTTTCAGGACGAATTTTAGGAGCTCACGTCGCTCACGCAGGTTTGATTGTACTCTGGGCCGGGGCGATGACCCTGTTTGAAATTTCCAATTTCAACCCACAGCAGCCCATGTACGACCAAGGTTTAATCTTACTTCCACATTTGGCAAGTTTGGGTTTGGGAGTAGGTAAGGGTGGTCAAATTGTTGATGTGTATCCCTATTTTGCGATCGGAGTTGTGCATTTAATTAGCTCTGCCGTACTCGGTGCAGGTGGACTTTACCACTCATTGCTCGGCCCGAAAGTATTGCCACAAAACAAGACTTTCTTCGGTTCCTTCGGCTACGACTGGGAAGACAAAGACAAAATGACCAGCATCATCGGCATTCACCTATTACTGTTAGGTGCCGGTGCTTGGCTGCTAGTCGCAAAAGCTTTATTTTGGGGCGGTCTTTACGATCCCAACGTCGCGGATGTGCGGATAATTAGCGAACCAACCCTCAATCCGGTCCGCATCTTTAGCTATCTCTTGCCCATACACGGCACGGAAGGAATGGCAGCAGTTGACAACTTAGAAGATGTGATCGGCGGTCACATTTATGTCGGCTTACTGTGCATCATTGGCGGTTTCTGGCATATCTTCACCAAGCCTTTTGCCTGGGCCCAGCGAGTCCTATTTTGGTCGGGAGAAGCTTATCTTTCTTACAGTTTGGGCGCTCTGGCTTACATGGGATTTTTTGCAGCCTACTTTGTGACTGTAAATGACACAGTTTATCCAGAAGTTTTCTACGGCCCTGTGGGTTTGACAGGCCCCGAAGCAGCAGTTGTTTCTTCGCGGACTTGGCTAGCAACAAGTCACTTTATCTTAGCGATTTTGGCGCTTTCCGGTCACATTTGGCACGCACTGCGGGTTCGCACAAAAGCAGCAGGATTTGATTTCCGTTCAGGAGATTTTGTAACAGTAACTCCTGCTGTGGTTCAAGCTGCAAGTGCAGCGACAGCCGTGAGTTTTTCTGACACGACTGTGACTTTTTTGAGAAACTTGCCTATTTATCGCAAGGGTTTGTCTCCAATTGTCCGAGGTTTAGAAGTGAGTTTAGCTCACGGATATTTCCTAGTAGGAGCGATCGCAGTGTTGATTCCTTTGCAGGACAAAGGGCTGACACCGCTGGCTGGTTTGCTGGCGACGCTGGCATTAATGCTGATTTTGTCGATCGCACTTTCTGCTGGCGAACGCAAAAACCTGGAAACTGAAAAGTCATTCTACTGGCATAAAACTCCAGAAGATTGGAGTTTATTCCGAGGTGGTTTTGTCATCGGCGGTACATCTGGAGCTTTCCTCGGCTATTTGCTGCTAGACAATATTTCTGGTCTAGATGCCATTTTCCGAGGCTTAGTAAATTAACAAATCCGCCTGCGGTTAACAACTGCGGTTCCCTGAGCGGAGTCGAAGGGTCAACAGTTAATAGTTAACAGTTAACAGTTAACAATCATCTGACAGTCCAACCGAAATTGAGATCAACCAAACACTGACAATAAGGAAACAAAAATGCAAACCTACGACAATCCGAACGTTAAATATGACTGGTGGGCCGGCAATTCTCGCTTCGCCAATCTTTCGGGATATTTCATTTCCGCCCACGTCGGTCAAGCCGCTTTAATCACTTTCTGGGCCGGAGCATTTACTCTGTTTGAAATGTCTCGCTACAACCCAGCAATTTCTATGGGCGAACAAGGCTTAATTTTGCTCCCCCACTTAGCAACTCTCGGTTTAGGTGTAGGAGCAGGTGGTCAAATCGTCGATACCTATCCGTACTTCGTGGTCGGAATGGTACACCTCATCTCATCGGCAGTTCTAGGTGCTGGTGCTTTATTTCACACCTTCAAAGGCCCTAAAAGCTTGAAGGATGCCAAAGGTCGCGCCGGGAAGTTTCACTTTGAATGGGAAGACCCTAAAAAACTCGGTTTCATCCTAGGACATCACTTGATTTTCTTAGGATTAGGTGCGCTACTACTGGTAGCAAAAGCAATGTTTTTTGGCGGTTTGTACGACTCGGTAATTCACGATGTCCGCACTGTTGTCAATCCTACTCTTGACCCGTTAGTAATTTACGGATATCAAACTCATTTTGCCAGTGTTAACAACTTGGAAGATTTAGTTGGCGGTCACATTTATGTTGGCGCTATGCTAATTCTTGGTGGCGTTTGGCACATCGTCAAAGAGCCGTTTCCTTGGGCTAAGCGAGTGTTAAGTTTCTCTGGGGAAGCTATTCTTTCATACTCTATCGGCGGTATTGCTTTAGCCGGATTTACAGCAGCCTATTTCTGTGCAGTCAATACTTTAGCTTATCCCGTTGAATTCTACGGCCCTGTGCTAGATATCAAGCTTGGTGTTAGCCCCTATTTTGCAGATACAGTTCAATTACCACTAGGCGCTCACACTCCTCGCTGCTGGTTGGCAAATGCTCATTTCTTCTTGGCTTTCTTCTTCTTGCAAGGTCATTTGTGGCACGCTCTGCGGGCGATTGGCTTCAATTTCAAGCAAGTTGAAACTTCTTTGAATGCGGTAGGAACTGAGTCCTAAATTCCTGTAGGGGCGAGTTCACTAATATCTACTATACAAATGAGATATCTAGTAAACCCGCTCCTGCAAAAATATTAGACCTCTCCTAAAAAGCCAATTTTGAACAGGCAAGATGCCTGTTCCACAACAATTATGGGAGATATCTATTGTGTTGACTGAGATATTGCACAATTCTAAATTAGGGTTTCATGGGCGGGCAGGATGCCCACCCCACAAGAAAAATAAGAAAAATGACTCTTTGTGGAACAGGCCGGAGAGCCTGTTGCTGATGCCCACCCCACAAGAAAAATGACTCTTTGTGGAACAGGCCGGAGAGCCTGTTGCTGACAATGGTGCAATATCTCAGGTTGATCAACTTGTGAATGAGATTTTTTTAATTAACCACAAAGCGCAGATAGCGCTGAGGAGAGAGAACTATGACGATTGCTAATATTAATGACTTTGGAACGGATGGATCGAATGTTAAATGGTGGGTGGGTAATGCGCGCTTAACTGAATTGTCGGGTAGGTTGTTGGGTGCTCATGTTGCTCACGCGGGTTTGATTATGTTTTGGGCGGGATCTATTACTATTTCGGAAGTTTCTCGGTTTGTACGAAACGTACCGATGTACGAACAAAACTTCTCTTTACTGCCGCATTTAGCGACTTTAGGCTGGGGTATTGGTGCTGGGGGTGCGGTGATTGATACTTATCCTTATTTTGCGATCGGCATATTGCATTTAGTTGCATCGGCTGTTTTGGGTGCTGGTGGTCTTTTTCATGTTTTTCGCGGCCAGGCTATTTTGCACAATGGAGGCGAACTTGGTGCTCTGTTTCACTATGAATGGAATGATGCTAAGAAACTGGGTTTCATTTTGGGAAGTCACTTAATTATTTTAGGATTGGGTGCTTTTCTGCTAGTCCTCAAAGCGATGAATTTTGGGGGAATTTATGACTGCGTAATTGATGATGTACGCTTGATTACTAATCCCAACCTGAATCCGGCAACAATTTTTGGCTATCTTTTGGGATTTGCTAATGGTGGCTGGACAATCTTAGGAATGGCTGCTGTTGATAACTTAGAAGATGTCATCGGTGGTCATATTTGGATTGGCGCAATGCTGATTGCAGGTGGTGTATGGCATACTCGCGTTGAGCCTTTCTCTTGGGCTAAGCGACTTTTAATTATTAATGCCGATGCGATTCTTTCCTACAGTTTGGCTGGTTTAGCTTTTATGGCTTTTCTTTCTTGTGCTTTTGTCGGATATAACACGACTGTTTATCCTGTGGAATTCTACGGGAGCGATCGCCTCGGATTGACAAATGCACAGTTTTTCTTGGGTATAACAGCGCTTGGGGGTCACATCTGGCACGCTTCTCGCGCCCGTCTGAATAGCTAAATGCGATTTTCCTTCTTTTTAGGCGCTCAGCTTCGCCAAAGCGCCTAACATCCGTTAAATCCGTTACAAAATCCGTTGCCGAACTTCCTTCGGCTATACCTTGAGAAAATCACCCTATGACTGTTTTTATTTTCTGTTTCTGTATCGCAACTGTGATGGTTCTGTTTTTGTGGAGTATTTCGGTAGCGCTGCGAGAAGGAGTCTATCAAATTCGGCGACTGCATCAAATTCCGTGTTCGGATTGCGAGTTTTTTACTAATGACTACCGTCTCAAGTGTACTGTACGGCCGTGTGTTGCTTGTACTGAAGATGCGATCGGCTGTACTGACTTTGAACCAAAAACTTGTTTGGCCAATTCCTGTCAGCAACATTGCTCAAAGCTTCACAAATCTTACACAGTAATACCGACAACTAATCCTCCAATTACATCTGCCGAACTTTCTTCACGAATATGAATTTATACAATGCTAACTCACTCAAAGTCGAACTAAATCAAAGGGGCTGTCGCCTGACTCCCCAGCGAGAAACTATTTTGAGTGTATTCCAAAATCTGCGGCAAGGCAATCATTTGAGTGCAGAAGAGTTATATAAAACTTTACAGGAGCAAGGAGAAAAAATTGGCTTATCTACTGTGTATAGAACTCTGCATTTGTTAGCCAGAATTGGAATTTTGCGCGAACTAGAATTAGCAGAAGGACATAAACATTACGAACTAAATTTGCCTGAATTGCACCACCATCATCACTTGGTTTGCATTCAGTGTCACAAGACTTTTGAGTTTAGCGATGACTCGATTTTAAAAGTTGGCAAAAAGCAAGTTGAAAAAGCTGGTGTAGAGTTGCTGGATTGTCAGTTAACTGTGCGCGCTGTTTGTTTTGAAGCTCTGCGGGAGGGATGGCCTTCTTTGGTACCCAGCAATTGGTCATGTCCTCAATACCATTCAGAAATGGAGCTTGAAATGCTCTAGGGGCGGTGTCAAGAGCGCCGCCCTTCGGAATTAAGCAACTTCAGAATCGGAACGTTGATGTTCCATCCGAAATACATTAGCGTATAAACTAGCTACAATCTGTTTACCTTCCTGGGTCAATTGTAAATAGCCGAGGGATTCGCTGATATGGGGATAAATACGGCTCCAGTAAGACTTAGAGTAGCTTTGCAGCAAGTCCCCCGGATGTCGGTAGCCCAAATCCTTAGTAGCGCCGCTTTCTTCCAACTCGTAAAATAGCGCGCCAATTTTTTGTAAATATTGCGGGTTGCTCAGTTGACCTATCAAGTCAGCACCCCGAACTAAACTCGAATAATTAACTATATTTTCATTGGCATTACTGTCTAGCACTGAAAAACGAGTTTCCTCGATGTTTTGTTTGATTGCTTCGGCATTAATTAGTTTATGATTCCCGAAGCGTTCTTCAATGAATAGTTTTGATCTATCAAGTCGGTAAGGCGCTAGGCTGGCTGCGGTTGCGCCGGGATTAAGCGCTGTTTTCTTACCATCTTTTCCTGTATCATACAATCCTTCTGTTTTTTTGTCTTCTCGACAAACTCCTTTGACATATCCGATATCTTGGCACAGCAAAGAAATGATGAAGTGGAGCCAATCTTCGCAGGATACTCCGCCTTTGCGAATGTGTTTTCCTCGCAAGATTTCTTGACCGACTAAGGTGACACAAATTGCGTGTTCTACATTGTGATACAGAGCATCGCTGTTGGCGATGTTTTCTAAAGCCATTGCTCCTACCCAAGAAATAATATCCGCATAATCTGACTTATATCCTCCGTAAGTACGCCTGTAGCCGTCCTCAAGGTGTTGAATGAAAACCTCGATTAATAGTTCAGTAGAATTAAACATACCCGTTTTTTTACCCCTAATGTCCTTGAAAGATTTGTGAGTCTATTTTGAATTTCTCTTGGGCTTAATTAATGGCATCTTAACTCAAAAATCACGCATTCCCTACAAAATCAGTCCATCACGGACAGCCAGCCCCGATGTCTTGAATTGAGCGGATGTCTTGAATTTATATGATTTATTATTAGGGAAGCTTCTATAATTTTATGTGATGTGGATCGACCCATGACTGTGATGCAACCCCCCGCTACGGTTGAAACGCATCTGCCAAAAATGATGATTCGATCGACAGTTGGAGGTATCGATGACATTCCCTCTATCCTAATTCCTTGCCAAAAAGAGTGAAGTCGTGTAGAATACAGAGTCTGGTATCCTCATTTATCCATAATTTTCCCTAAAATCCCATCTCCGCATAGGGGAAGGGACTTTCAGTGCGGATGCCACAAAATCACTCTATTCAGCAAAAAGCTAGAAATGCCGTAACTCATGCCCACTATTCAGCAACTCATTCGTTCAGCACGGGAACAAACGCAGAAAAAAACCAAATCGCCAGCTCTCAAGAGTTGCCCCCAGCGCCGCGGAGTTTGTACCAGAGTGTACACAACCACCCCGAAAAAACCTAACTCGGCGCTGCGAAAAGTGGCGCGGGTACGGCTGACATCTGGTTTTGAAGTGACAGCCTATATCCCCGGTATTGGTCACAACTTGCAAGAACACTCGGTAGTAATGATCCGTGGCGGTAGGGTAAAAGATTTGCCTGGGGTTAGATACCACATCATTCGCGGTACATTAGACACTGCCGGCGTGAAAGACCGCAAACAAGGTCGTTCCAAATATGGTGCCAAACGCCCTAAAGCAGCTAAGAAATAAGACAAAATTCGCACTTTTCGGGGTTGAAGGGCAAAAATTACTCCTCGATCGCTAATTAATATATCGATCGCTGACAAAAACCCCAAACTCAATCATTCAAAATCAAAAATCCCAAATAGAACTATGTCTCGCCGCACAGTTATTCAAAAACGTCCAGTCCCACCTGATCCAACCTACAACAGTCGGTTGGTCAGCATGATGGTGAGACGGATTATGCAGCACGGTAAAAAATCCGTTGCTTCCAGCATCGTCTACGATGCCCTCAAGACCATCCAAGAACGCACAGGAGCCGAACCGTTAGACTTGTTTGAAAAAGCAGTCAAAAACGCTACACCCCTGGTAGAAGTCAAAGCTCGCCGAGTAGGTGGTGCCACCTACCAAGTGCCGATGGAAGTGCGTCAAGATCGCGGAACTACCCTCGCTCTTCGCTGGCTGATTAGATTTGCTCGTGCTCGCACCGGCCGCTCAATGGCCGCCAAGCTGGCTAACGAACTGATGGATGCAGCTAACGAAACAGGTAGTGCAATTCGTAAGCGCGAAGAAACACACCGTATGGCAGAAGCTAACAAGGCTTTTGCTCACTACCGTTACTAATTGCCAGCTCGAATCTAGGTCGAATTGAGCTAGTCATACGCTAGTAATCAAATAGACAAAATGGTACACTTGTAGACAAACACTCATAGTGTACCATGTTCAAACTCTGCGCGATTTGCGAAAAAGCTTGGACTTTCAGTATCAAGTCACTACTTATTTATGCAAAAACCACGCAACAATAAGTAGAAGATTTAAATGTTGATGGGATGCTAAAAAATCACAAACTAGCGCAGGTAATAGCTGACTGTGGATTCTCTGAATTCAAGCGTCACCTAGAATATAAGGCGAAAAAGTTTGGTTGTGAAATAATCATTGCTGACCGCTGGTTTCCGCC
>REAP01000156.1 GCA_004294385.1 Oscillatoriales cyanobacterium
TCTAACACCGGGGTCTAAGGCAACCACGCGACCTTGGTTATCGGTCTGACGTGGTTGCACTTCTTCAGATACAACAATGTAATACTCGCCATAGGCAAGGGTCAATCGTCCATCACTGAAGCCTTTGGGTAATGCCTCTTTCAGCTTTGACTGACCCAATTTTGTCGGATAAATTCCTTTCGACTGAATGGCCGACTTCGGAATATAAAGAGATTGCTTTGTATCTTTTCGACTGCGAAACTTGCAGCTACAAATCTTGCCAGTTTTCTTGAAATCTGCTTTGGCTTTTTTGACGGCATCACAAGCATCTTTAATGGCAATAGATTTAATTTGAAACGGTACAGGTTTTGCCCAATCAGGCAGCCCATTGAGTATTTCCGTTTTAATTGACATCCAATTGGCTTTAGTGCCTGGTTGCTGCAAGTATTTGATAGTTGTGTTGTAGACGTAACGACTAACTCCAAACCATTGTTTGAGTATTGCCTTTTGCTCAGGGTTTAGGAATAGTCGGAGCTTCTTTGATTTTCTGGCGGTAGCTCCCCAGGGAGTGCATTCGGCAAGAGAAGACATGAAGGATGGCAAGAAGATCCGCTGTGAGTTCGGATTCGCTCGCGTGAACAGGATTTGAGAGAACCACGATTTCTGCACTGTTTTGATGAGCCATAAACTCGAAAAGTTCAAATCCGAATCTAGACAATCTGTCTCTACAGGCAACAACAATCGTGAGCTGATCTGGGCGCATAAATCTGACCAGTAAGGCTTGCAGTCCTTGTCTTTTGAAGAAGTTAAGTCCAGAGCCGATGCTTCCATCTTTTTGGTAGGAGTCAACGTCGTAAAGGCGTTGCCCTGGTCTATTTTTGATTGATTTAATCTGCCCTTCATCTGCGTACTTCCTTCAGTTGTTTGGATGCAAGCCTAGAAATTCGACTGATGAGTCTAAGCGGTATATATAGCCTTTCTCAGATAGATGAGGTACTATTGGGCATAGGGCATAGGGCATAGGGCATAGGGCATAGGGCATAGGGCATTAGGCATACCTCACTTTTTTGAGAACCGCTATATGCCATTCACTAACGATATCGCATCTGGTAGCTTGTGTTAACGATTGGCAGGAAAATGACTACTGTGCGTCAACCTCAATCATTTAACTTAATCGTTTTCAAAACAAAAACATAGAGCAACGTAGCAGTTTACATTTTTTTACATTTTTTGTTGTTAATCGTACCACTGAATTGACTCGGCACTTGAGCTAGGGTCTTACTGCTAACGGCTAGTGTCTAAGTATAGAAATATTAAAACAAATTGAAGAATTTATATTTATCTCGAAATATGATTGACTTTTTACTTTTTATATGATATTAGACTTTCTTTCAAAGTCTTAGAGAAAAACTAAGACCCAACATAAGGCCGAGACCAGTCCGATCAAAAAATGCGAGAAGCGAACGATTTTTTGATCAGCAGGCTAGGCCCGTTGGGGCTGTATTTGGCGATAATCGCCCAGGTTAGGGCTTTTTAGGAGAAGCAGAAGGAGATTCCTTGGAGGCTGGAGTTTTGCCAGCATCAGGAGTTTTGCCAGCATCAGGAGTCTTGCCAGCATCAGGAGAGCTCTTCATAGATTCCTTTGGTGCTGGAGTAGAAGCTGGAGAAGTTGTGTCGCCACCGGCAGGGGGGGTAGCGGTAGGAGCAGTTTCACCAGCGCAAGCGCCGAGAGTGGCTGCTAAGCCCAGTGCCAAAGTCAGACGAATTAATCCCTTGTTCATAAAAAATCTCCTAGGTTGGAAACCCTGTCTCTTTAGAGCAGGGATGAAAACGAGTGAGCGGTTTTAACCGTAAAAGCAGAAATCTGACCGCTCCCGGTGAGATTCCGTGGCATCGGCATCTGAAAGAACTAATGCTGACACGAATAGAACGACTATTCGCTCGTTGATTACAATACTGCATTTAGTCACATTTTCCCACATCAAATCAAAGATTATTTTGTGGGCTGACAGCAGACCGTTTTATAGTGAGGTTGACACTCTCAAGTCTAAAGACACTGAGATTCTGCTGACAGAGTAAGACTCTCGCTACGGTCGTCAAATGCCGTCTACTTAGTCACCAATCGTCAAGCGATAGTTACTAGCTACTGATGATGCCAGGCCGCACTACTCGATCGGGCTACATGATAACTTCTACTCCCCAGCATCCGAATTGGCAAAAATTTTCTTTTTCCGGTAAAAGAAGCAGGAAAATGTGCCAGTGATAGGATGGTTTAGTTGGTTTGTGAGCTATCCTTGGCAAGGATAACCGATTTAGCAGAAATTGCTACAATTCGGTATCCGATCGCCACAAAATAAATTATAACCTAAGTCAAGTATTGGTGAGTGTTATGACTGCTACTATCAGATCCACAGATTCTCGCGGCCCCAGAGCTGCCCGCAAACCCACTGTAGGGTCTACCAACAGCAAAGTTACTTCAATTGCTCAACGAAAGCGAGCCAAAACAGGGCCTGTACTGCCAAACTACTCCGCAGCCGAACCAGCTCAGGCACTACCTCGCCGGGAAGCATCTGTGCTGAAAGTGCTGCCGAATTCCCGCTTCCAACCAGCGTGGCTGCGATCGCTCCTGCAAGTTCAGCGCGCTTCTTCAGTAGCAGTGATGCTGATTTTGGGGGGAGCTTTGAGTCTCTACGGTTTGACTGTCTACAGCGAGCAGCGCTGGAGTCAAGAGTATCAAAAGTTGGAAAATCTGCGTCTCCGAGAACAGCAGTTGAGTGCCGCCAGCGAAGTCTTGAAACACCAACTGGCGAAAGAGGCGGAAAATCCAGAAACGGGTTTGGCATCGCAGAAGCCTGGGGAGATGATTTTCTTGGAGCCGGCCCCAGTTGGTCGATCGCCCCAAGCGGCTACCATACCAAGTCCTGAACCATCTCTTCAACGTCAAGGTGTTGCTGAAACGCCACTGGGCTATTGATTTGGGGCATGGGGAATTGGGAATTGGGCATCGGGCATTGGGAATTGGGCATTGGGAATTGGGAATTGGGCATTTGGGCATTGGGCATTGGAAGTTTGTTCCCTGAGCCCTTCGACCCTTCGACTACGCTCAGGGCACCGCTCCGCTCAGGATAAACTGCGTGGAAGGGTCTTCTTGCTTCTTGCTTCTTGCTTCTTCCGACTTTCATCGGACTGACATCCGTTACATCCGTTACATAATCCGTTGCCGAACTTCCTTCTTCCTTCTGACCTATGAGCTATGACCCCCGTTTTGACCGCTATAGAGCGCCGAACTCGAAACGTCCAAAACAGCAGGACGATCGCATTCGATCGCCTAAACCCAAAAAAAGCTCTGTTTCCGCTACAACTAGCAGGCCACCTCGGCCGCCGATGGAGCGTTTAAAACTGAGCAAATTCCGTTTGTGGGCCGTGTGGGCGCTGTTGATGTTGTCGGGACTGGGGCTGGCTGTCAATTTGTTTTATTTGCAGGTGACGCGAGCCCCAGCGCTGCAAAAACAGGCCCAGCAACAGCAAACTCTGAAAACTAAGCCGTTTGTGCCAAGACGCCCAATTATTGACCGCACTGGGAATGTTTTGGCGATCGACAGACAGGTGTACACGCTCTATGCTCACCCGAAGTTATTCAAGCAGACAAAGGCCGAAATCGCGGCCTCATTGGCTCCGATGTTGCCCCTGAAGACAAGTGCGGGTAATACAGCGGAAACTGAATTGCTGCAAAAGTTCGATCTTGCCGAAAGTGGGATTACGATCGCCGATTCCTTGGCTCAAGAAGTTGCCGATCGAGTGGGGCGGATGTTTATTAAAAATAGTCCGGTTGATGGCTTGGAGTTGGTAAGACAGCAGCAGCGTTTTTATCCGCAGCAGGAATTAGTGGCCGACGTCCTGGGTTATGTGGATGGGGATCGGAAGGGGCAAGCGGGGGTAGAATACAGTCAGCAGAATTTGCTGGAGCGATCGATGCCGTCGATTCAATTTAGCAAGTCGATTAATGGGAATTGGCTGCCCGATCGGCTGGCGGCAGGTTTTGTCCAGTTTGATGACTTGAAATTGCAATTGACAATTGATAGCCGTTTGCAACGGGCGGCTCGGATTGCTCTGAAGGATAAAATGAAGGAACACGGGGCGAAACGAGGCACGGTGATTGTGATGGATGCCCGTAATGGAGAGTTGCTGTCGATGGTGGCGGAACCTTCTTATGACCCAAATAAGTATTTTAATTTTGGTTTGGAACGTTATAAAAATTGGGCTGTAACTGATGTTTATGAGCCTGGTTCGACTTTTAAAGCAATTAATCTGGCGATCGCACTTGAAGCCGGTGCAGTCAAACCTAATACTGTATTTAACGACGAAGGTCGAATTAACGTGGGTGTCTGGCCGATCCAAAATTCTGACTATAAGCAAGTAGGCCCGCGCGGCCCTTCAACTGTGACGGAGATTTTGAAACATTCTAGTAATGTGGGGATGGTACACATCATGAGAACTATGAAGTCTTCTGTTTACTATCAAGCCTTAGAAAAACTAGGACTGGGACAAAGTGCGGGTACTGATTTGCCTTTTGAAGTAACAAGTCAGCTCAAAGATCGAGAGCAATTTATTAATTCTCCTGTGGAAGCTGCTACTACTGCTTTTGGTCAAGGTTTTTCGATTACTCCAATTCAATTGGTACAGCTTAATGGGGCTTTAGCAAATGGTGGCAAGTTGGTAACTCCTCATGTTGTGCGAGGACTTTTCAATCGAGAAGGTGAAGCTTATTGGAAGCTTCCGAGAAGTGTAGGGAAGCAGGTTTTTTCGCCGAAAACTACTAAGCAAGTTTTAGAAATGATGGAAACTGTGGTTGATGGCGGTACGGGGAAAGCTGCACAGATTTCGGGCTATCGGATTGCGGGGAAAACTGGTACGGCTCAAAAGGCTAGTGGTGGTGGTTATTCTGATAATGCGATTATTACTAGCTTTGTGGGGATTATGCCTGTGGAGGCTCCTCGGTATGTGGTTTTGGCAGTGGTTGATGAGCCGAAGGGGGGTTCGGGGGGGACTATTGCTGCACCGATTGTGGAGTCGGTGATGGAGGCGCTGATTAGTATTGAGAAGATTCCTCCTAATCAGAAATAGTAAGAAGTGTTGGCTGTTGACTGTTGACTGTTGACTGTTGACTGTTGACTGTGATACCAGTCGTGATACGGTCACTGAGCGTAGTCGAAGTGGACCCTTCGACTACGCTCAGGGTACCGCACCGCTCTGCTCAGTGATCAGAAGTATCCTAACCATCTTGGCGGTTGCTAGAAATGTTTTTTGGTAGGATGGTTCAACGCTGCTCAAACTCGTTGTTGGTGAAAAGAATGATTTCTGGTGTTTACAGGTTAAGTGAACTTTCTGCTGCGATCGCATCGAATCCGGCTCAATGGCGTCCGATCGTGTTTACCAACGGCTGTTTCGATATCTTACACGCCGGGCACGTCCGCTATTTGCAGCAAGCAAAGGCCTTGGGGCGATCGCTTATAGTGGGATTGAATAGCGATGCTAGCGTACAAGCCATCAAACCCCAGCAGCCGGGATTACCACCACGCCCGATCGTACCAGAAGATCAGCGAGCGGAAGTTTTAGCCGCCCTCAAAGCAGTAGACGCCGTAGTAATTTTTTCCGAAAGTACCGCAACTCAACTCATAACTATCCTGAAACCAGATATATACGTCAAAGGAGGGGACTATCAAATCGAAACACTACCGGAAGCACCGGCTATCTTGGCGGTTGGTGGTAAGATTTCTTTGATTCAAATAGAAGTTCCAAGTTCTACCAGTGCGATCGTAAAACGCATTTTACAGTTGTAGGGAAACGGCATTGCCGTGTCCTCCTCGCTTATCTTTTTTATTGGTGAATAATGACTTTTATTTCCCTTCAATACGCCCAATTTTTGCTAGCTTTGTTCGTGGCTTATTGGTTGGTGCCGCTGAGGTGGTGGCGATTGTCAATCATGCTGATTGCTAGTCTGATTTTTTATGCTTCACTGCAAATTTGGTACATTCCTCTGCTGTTAGTCGGTACTCTGTTTAATTATGGCTTGGCGATGGCGATCGGGGAACCCCTGGATTGGCGGATTGCGAATGAATCTTGGAACCTCCGTCGTTGGTTGCTGCTGTGGATCGGAATTAGCCTGAATGTCTTGCTGCTTCTAGGTTTTAAGTATGTGCCTTTTTTCTTAAGTTCGATCGGCAATTTGTTAAGTTGGCCCGTTGCTTTAGACGGCGCTGATTGGGTAAAAACTCATGTCATTGGACCTCTAGGATTAAGTTTTTTTTGCTTTGAGTGCATTGCTTATTTGATTGACGTGTATCGAGGCGCGCCGGCGGCGAATTCACTACTACACTTTGCTGCTTACAAGTTGTTTTTTCCCAAACTAATTTCTGGGCCAATTACTCGATATCACAACTTAATTTATCAACTCAAAGGCCAGGAATTTCCGACAGTAGATCGGATCGCTGAGGGGCTTTGGGCGATCGCCTCCGGTGCGGTCAAAAAAGGACTTTTGGCTGACAATTTGGGGATTTATGTTGATTTAAGTTTCACGAACTTGCAGCGGGCGGGAAGCGAAGATTTGTGGTTGACGATTTTTGCTTACGGCTTGCAACTTTATCTCGATTTTAGTGCTTATGTTGATATAGCGCGCGGTACTGCTTTGCTGCTAGGTTGGTATTTGCCACCCAATTTTGACTTCCCCTATTTTAGTGCTAGCATAGCGGATTTTTGGCGACGTTGGCACATGACTTTGGGTGATTGGCTGCGAAATTATTTGTATTTTCCGTTGGGAGGTTCGCGAGTTAGTTGGTGGCGTACTTGTCTGAATTTATTGATTGTCATGTTGGTGGCTGGAATTTGGCATGGGGCGGCTTGGGGATTTATTGTTTGGGGGGGATTACACGGTTTGGCTTTGGCGGTGCACAGGCTGACAGATGTGGTATTTAAGTGGTTGCGGCTGGGTTTTTTGTGGGAAAGTGCGATCGGTATTTTCATCGGTTGGTTATTAACTCAAACTATGGTTTTTGGTAGTTGGATATTTTTCCGGCTTCCCGATTTGAAAGACTCTACATCGGTAATTTCCCATTTGTGGGGACATCCTGCGGATGTCCAATTTGCCCATAAAGTTTATGTGGAAGCCCTGGGTTTGGAAAGAGTGCAGTTAAGTTGGATGTTGGGGGCTTTGGCGGTAGCGATGCTGGTTAATTATACGTTAATTAGAGGTTTGAAGTTGGAGTTGAATTGGCCCGTAAAGTTGATGTTAGTACCGCTTTGTTTATATGCAGTTTGGATTTTTGCACCGGAGGGTGGTTTACCTTATATTTATTTTGATTTTTAGATAAGTAGAAGGAAGAAGGAAGAAGGAAGAAAAAAGGGTAAGCAGATAAACATAGATGAAATCCCATCAGCGTTTATCAGTGTTCATCTGCTGACATCTGCGGTAAAAAAAAATCCCAAAAATCGCCTCAATTACTGATAAGAACACCAGTCACTCCAGCTACCAGGGTAAAGTTTAGCATTGGGAATTCCGGCTATTTCTAAAGACAATAAATTCACGCAAGCTGTCACCCCAGAACCGCAATAAACCATAATTTCTGCGGCTGTTTCTAATTCACTCCATCGCTGTTTTTGTTCGGAAGGCGATCGCACTTTTGAGCCCTCATCCGTCACATCTTGCCAAGGATAGTTGACAGCACCAGGAATATGACCTGCAATCGGGTCGATCGGCTCTCGGAGGCCAAGATAGCGATCGTTTTCTCGCGAATCAACCAAAACCATTCCCGGCAAGTCTTTGCGCGCTTTTACCGCCTCAATATCGACAATCCAGTCCGATCGCAATTCCGGCACAAATTTACCCTCAATAGATTCTGGCAAAATATTTGTCACCGGATATCCAGCCGCTTTCCAGCCACTGAAACCACCATCTAACACTGCCACTTTGCTATGTCCCATATACCGCAGTAGCCACCACAATCGAGCAGCAAAAGCCAATCGCGAATCATCATAGACGACGACTAAAGTGTTTTGAAACTTAATGCCAATTGCACTCAATTTATCAGCTAATTCTGCAATATTTGGCAGTGGATGTCGGCCACCATGTTTGTCAACCGGACTGGCGAGATCCCGGTTTAAATCTAAATAGAAAGCTCCGGGAATGTGACTTTCTTGATATTGTTTTTGTCCCAATTCTGCATCGGCTAGGGAAAACCGGCAGTCAATAATTACAACTTGCGGATTTTCGGTATTGGCGGCTAACCATTCAGGAGAAACTATCAAATTGGTGTCTGTCATAATTTATTCAAAAATTTTCAAATCTGGTTTAACTGAGATATTGTATGATTCTCAATCATCTTTGAGGACGGGCTAGAAGCCCATCCCACAATCAAAATCTACTCTTTGTGGAACAGGCATCTTGCCTGTGCTGGACGGGCTAGAAGCCCATCCCACAAGTATAAAGAAAATGCACTCTTTGTGGAACAGGCATCTTGCCTGTGCTGGACGGGCTAGAAGCCCATCCCACAAGTATAAAGAAAATGCACTTTTTGTGGAACAGGCATCTTGCCTGTG
>REAP01000157.1 GCA_004294385.1 Oscillatoriales cyanobacterium
GCCAATCTCCGGTTCTTCAATACAGATAAGTGGCGGTGGAGTTGGATCTAAGAGTAAAGCTATTAAGAATAAATAACGCAGCGTACCGTCTGATAAACGAGTTGCGGGAATTGGCTGAATCAATCCGGTTTCGCGAATAAATATCTGGACAGTACCGCCATAAATCTTGATACTCAGTTCTTCGGCTGCATCGTAGAACAGTTGTAATTTTTCAATAATCTGTCTACTTCCTAATTGATACTGTAAGTTATTTAAAACCAGTCCTAAGTTGCCACCATCTTCTAAAAGTGGATGTTCCGGCAAGTCAGTTTGCTGAGCTTTTCTAGATACTGCATCTCTCCCTGTCTGCCAGTTACGATATAAACCAATATCTGCAAACTTATTTCCCAGATATGATAGTTCTGGATATTGTTCTGGATCTTTTCTTTGAGATAAGATAGATTGATCGGGAATGATATCTTCTCGCCGCAGAGTCCGCAGCTTTCTTGTTTGCTGCTCGTTGTCCTCTATAACATTGATAACTGGGCGTCCCCAATTATTATGACGGTAATAAAAAAATGGTTCGCTTTCTGAACTATCGCGCGGTTTCATATCTTCTATAGCTTCGTCCACTACTTCAAGTCTCTGACCGACTGCGGTAAAACTAATCTGATAGCGCAGTGGCATCGTTTGTTCTGGGTAATCTAAAATAGCCTCAATTTTTGCTGTGGGAGTACCTTTTTCACCTTTCCACAGAAAATCGCTGATGCCTCCCCCTTGACGAATCGGAGCAAGTAAGTCTGTAGGTGTTGCCTTCAACACTCCCATCGCTTCGATTAAGTTAGACTTGCCGGATGCGTTAGGACCGATCAACACATTCAAGGGTTGGAGTTCAATTTTTTCGCCCTCACTCCCATAGGAAAGGAAGTTTTGGAGTTGCAGGGAGTGAATAAATCTTTTGCCTTCCACCTTGTTCTCCTATGCCAATTCTGAATTATTATAGCTTGCGAAACCTTTCCTTTTTGGTCTTGAATTGAGTAGGGGTCTCCTGCAACGGTCTTTGAGCCATTACAATAAGTTCAGCAAAAAAATCTTTACAGATCAAGAACTTATGCAGCTCAAGTCCACAACCCGCCATATTCGCATATATACTGCCATCCTCGAAGGCACTGAACTTGTACCCAGCAACGATCTTTTGACGATCGACATTGACCCAGATAATGAACTCAACTGGAATGATGAGTCAGTCAAACAGGTGTATGCCAAATTTGACCAACTCGTAGACTCCTACGAGGGCGAAGACTTGACGGAGTACAATCTCCGCCGCATTGGTTCGGAATTGGAGCATTTGGTGCGATCGTTCTTACAGAAAGGTCAAATCAGCTATAACCTGAACAGCCGCGCTGTCAACTACAGCATGGGACTTCCCCAAGTTGATGCCAAAATTCACCTGTAAGGGCGATCGGGAGATGGGGAGAATTCGGAAAATCTGGTTTTATTTTTCTTCGTTGTCCTCCCCCTCCTCAGCATCAACTGAACAATTGGGAGTTCGATCGCGTTCCAAAAACTGTTTCACCGCAACTTGGCGGTTGGCCATAAACTGACCCCAAGCACCGGGAAATACGCGATCGAGCGTTTCCACCAGCGCCCAAACCTCAAGATTCATCACTTTGTAGTAATGACCGTGAGAATGCTTAATCCTGGTCAGCATTTCGTCTACCTCAAATGCGGCAGGAAGTTTCGGGTCGGGAAAATTTTCTGGAAAGGCGCTGGATTCCTTTGGGGGCATGGGTAGTAACTCAACAGCTTGGAGAGGCGGGTGATATTAAACTTGACTTGGGAAATTGGGGCACGATGCACCGATCGCCCGATCGAGCAAACGCAGAATTGATATTTTGATTCCCGTAGGCTGAGTTAATTTCTATGAATCTGCATCTTACCATTAGACTAAGTCTAATATCTCAGTTCCCTTGAGCGCTGCAATTTATTGGAAAATTCCCATGGTGCCGAATCATGTTAACACTGTGTTTTAGCGTGGTAAAATACCACTTGTCAGTACAAGACATTAAAACCTACCCCCGGACTGAGGGAAAGTTACGACCGAGGAGCTTAGTTGCAAGACTAGGATAGCAGACCGCCATTTTTGGCAAAAGGATTGCGCCCGGAAACCCTAGCAATAGGGATCAATATTAAGGCCGTAAAGTCTTAAGAATCCCGCTTATAATAGACCGGGGAGTGTCGAATAATCGCCACCCTCTTTGATAATATCTAACCCGTCCAGGTTCAAGCGCTAAAATAGTTCAGATCAGCACTGGGCCCAAAGGCGTCTAGGAACCCTTATGCAAAACTCTGTGCCAAAAAACTACTTATGGGCTTTAGGTGAAGGGATAAAAACCTGTAAACCGGGCGATAAAATCGCCGATCGCTACTTGCTCAAGCGCGATCGGCTTTTGATCGATACTCAACCTGAACATTTGCCGGAACTGCCCGAAGACATTCCGAACTTTATAACTCCTTATCTGAGACTGTTTGCCCATCAATTACACGTACCTCAAGTATACGGGCTGGTATCTGCCAAGGTGAGTAAGCTTTCCGGGGATATCTGGCTGCTGGAAAATGGGCCAATTCGGAAATTTGACGAAACGTTGATGCCGAAATTGGTCGAGAAGTGGAAAGGGGCTTCGGCGATGCGCCAGCTTAATTGGCTGTGGCAAATTGCCCAACTTTGGCAGCCTTGTATTACTCAGGGCGTGGCTTCGACGCTGTTGACTCCTGAATTGCTGCGGGTGGAAGGGCCTGTGGTGCGGTTTCTGGAGTTGCAGCCCGATCGCAAACCACCTAATTTGTCCGAGTTGGGCAAGTTGTGGCAGCAGTGGCTGGACGACGCTCACCCAGCGATTGCTAATTTTTTGGGGCAACTGTGCCAGCAAATGGTCGCCCGTCAGATTCGCAACGGGGAACAACTGATCGGTCAGTTGGATAAAGCTCTGGTTAATTGCGGTAGATGGTACGAGCGCACTGTTGAGATTGCCACGGGGACTGATGTAGGTCGATCGCGGGCCCACAACGAAGATGCTTGTTATCCTCCCAGTGGTACTGTGTCCTCGGTGGTTCCTGGTTCGGAAGCTTGCGTGATCGTCTGCGATGGTATCGGTGGACAAGACGGCGGCGAAGTTGCTTCGGAATTGGCAATTTCTGTACTCCGAAAAAAGTTGCAGCAAGTTGTCCTACACAAGGATATTTATGAGCCACTGAGTCTGATTTCCAAGCTGGAACGGGCGGCTTGTGCTGCTAATGACGAAATTGCCGATCGCAACGACAGCGAACACCGCCAAGGCCGCCAGCGGATGGGAACTACCCTGGTGATGGCTTTAGCCCATGTCCACGAGCTCTATGTTGCTCATGTGGGAGACAGTCGGGCTTATCTGATTACTCGCACTGGCTGCTATCAAGTGACTCTGGATGACGATGTGGCTTGTCGCGAGGTACGTTTGGGCTACGCGCTTTATCGGGATGCTTTGGAACAAGTGGCTGCCGGTGCCCTGATTCAAGCTTTGGGGATTACTTCTTCCAGCACTCTGCACCCTAGTGTGCAGCGTTTTCCGGTGGATGAGGACTGCGTTTTGCTCTTGTGTTCCGACGGTTTGAGCGATAAAGACCGGGTTGAGGAATGCTGGGAAACGGAGATTTTGCCGATTCTTGACGGTAGCATTGGTGTTGCTGCGGCGCGCGATCGATTGATCGAGATTGCCAATACTAGAAATGGTCACGATAACGTCACCATTGGTTTAATTCACTGTCAAGCACATTTGAGAGAAGAAGGCAATACTTTTACAGAATTGTCCATTGCAGCATTGGATCTGCCGATCGAACCAATTGCTGACAGCGAGGATGTGCCAACGGATTTGAACGATCGCACAAATACTGGTCATGGTAATTCTCAACTAAAAACGGAGTTTTTACAGCTACCAGACAAAATCAAAAGTCCATTTTCGCTGTTGCTAAAAATTCTATTTTTATTAGGTTTGGGAGGAGTATTTGCTTATTTTTTCATCCCTCCGGTAGGTCGAGCGATCGATACTGCCGGGGAATCGATTTTCGGTAAACGCAGTGTAGTCAATACTCAGAGAAGTCCAGAGAAAACTGAAAAAACCTCAGCTTCTCCGATTCAATCTTTAGAAACAGGCTCCTTTGTAGAAATTAAAAATTCTGCCCTTGGGGAATCGGAAACAGAAGACTATCGCTTGTATTTGCTCAAGAAAATCAGTGAGGATGTAAAAGTAATAGTCCCTGCTGGTAGCATCTTGCAGGTAACAAACAAACAAGTTGAACCGGAAGGTAATTGGTTGGAATTGAAAGTTTGCTCGACTCCTGAAATAGTCGTATCTACTTCTCCTAAGCCTAAGTCAAATAAAGATTTTTCGGGAGTTGTTAAACCAGAAACCAATCAATCTCCCGCTGTTTCTACTCCCTCGACTTCCCCCACAGTTAAAGCAACTGTTGCAGTAGAAATCGCTAAACTGCAAGCGGGGGAAACGGGATGGATTCAAGAAAAAGATGCTGTGTTTAAGCTAGTCTCTAACCCAGTTGTAAAACCGAATCAACAGGGAAAATGTCTCGTTTCTGAGTCAAATCCCAATGCCAATTAAAATTTCAGTGCTAGATGTTGCCGAGGAGATTTGAATAAGTTTGGTAAAATAGAAGATGCAGTTTGCTAAAAATAGAATGATTTAAGGCAAACACAGACCTAAAATAAAATTTGTATCGCTGAAGTCAAACATTACTCAACTTCTTGATTCAAGATCAACTATGACAAAAATCACAGACTATTGCCAGGGAGTTTATGCGGTAAATCTCCCTGAGAGGACAGACCGATACCAACTCATAGTCAAGGAATTAGAGTCAGCAGGAATGCCCCTCACACCCCATAAGGTTGAGATATTTCCCGCAATCCGCCCCGACGAAGCTGGAGGTTTCCCCAGCATTGGCGCGAGGGGATGCTTTTCTAGTCATCTCGCTATTCTGAAGCAGGCAAAACAACAGGGGTTGAGTAATATCCTGATTGTAGAAGACGACCTAGAAATTTCAGCAAAGTTTAGAACAGACGAAGCTGTTATCGTCGAACAACTGTGTCAGCAAGATTGGGATTTCGCCTATTTCGGACACGTCGAAGAGGTTGGAGAAAAGTCTCCTGTCGCCCTTGTTCCCTTTTCTGAGGGGGTGATGACCACTCATTTTTATGCTGTAAATGGCAGGATTTTTGATCGTCTCTTGCACTTTCTAGAAGAACTGCAACAGCGACCTCCGGGACATCCTGACGGTGGCCCAATGCACCTTGACGGTGCTTATTCTACTTTCCGAACTCAAAATCCCGATGTTGTCACCTTGATTGCTTCTCCAAATCTGGGGTGGCAAAAAAGTTCCCGTAGTGACATCTATCCTAATCCGTGGTTTGACCGTATACCTGGGATCAGGCAATTGGCAGGTGCAGCAAGAACAGGTAAAGCCTGGCTGAAGCATCGGCTTTCTAGCTAATTCAATTCTTTTGAAATTCGAGTTAACAGTTAACAGTTAACCGTTAACTGTTAACTGTTGATAATCATGCCGATGCAACCGGAAATGATATGATAGATTGCTAACCTAATTTCTTAGATAATTCTGCAAGTTTAGTCACCATTTGTGATACGGCTTTATCGACGGCGGCGCTCAAAAGTGAATCTTCATTGTTGCTACTGGAACTGCCGCCGATACCCATTACGGAGATGTTAGAATCACTTTTATCTGCTTCTCCGACTGCTTTGGCGGTAGCAAGAATATCTCCAGAAGCAGTACCGATTAAGCGGACATCAATTTGAACGATGGCTTTGGTTTTGCTTGAACCGCCGCCGATTCCCATAAAACTGCCACCGCCGGATTGTTTGTCAACATTAAACTTGGTAATAGTGCCGATGAGTACGGCATCAACTCCTAATTGTTTGCCAATTTCGGCTGCGGTACCGGCATCTATCGCACCTGTGTGATTTTGCTTTTTGAGGGCTTGTTCGATTTTGCTGCGATCGACTACAGTATAAGTCCCATTGTTGACAAGTTCGTTGATTAGCAGTTCGCTGATGCCTTTGGCCGCGCCGACTCCTCTGTAGGAGCTATAGTAACTGTTGGTAGTGCCGTAGTCGAAGTCCATCACCACAAGGCGTTTTTTCGCAGTAGCTTGGGCTGTTTGGAGTATTGTGGGTTGGGTAGTGGCTGGTGTGGCGATCGCATTTACCGAAACACCTGCTAGCATTAGCGCAGCAAGGGAAATGCTGGTCAAGCGAGACATCCGGGTTGTTTTCATAAATTTTTCTCACAGTGAGTTTGTGCAGACTCTAGAATAGTTCACAGAACAGGCCGATGTCAGTCTATTTGAGATTCTAGCTAGCCTTCAACTTCCATAAAACCCATCAGCCAATTAGCCATCGTCGCCCTGCGAGTCTGTCTCGGCCCAAATTCCCCAATTTTATAGCCTTGAAAGCCCAATTTTTCCTTCAGTAACTGCTTATTTTCTGAAATGATCGATCGAGTCAATTTCACCGTTGCGGGTCTAGAATCGATGAAATCCGGCGGTTCAGGATACTCTTTGCGCCACTCGTCAGCAACATTTATGCTGTTCCATTTGCCAGTCTCTGCATCACAGTGATAGCCCAGATATTGCCAAACTAACCGATTGACAGCAGCATCGTCCATCTCTTCGTTGAGGATAGCCCAAATAGTTTCGTTATTGAGAGTTTGCAATTCAGACATATCTAAAGAAGGAATTGGGAATTGGGAATTGGGAATTGGGAATTGGGAATTGGGAATTGGGAATTGGGAATTGGGAATTGGGAATTGGGAATTGGGAATTGGGAATTGGTGGGGAATTGGGAATTGGGAACCCACCCAAAATCCCCATCCTACAAAAAATTAATTATTCAAAATTCCGTCTTTCTTTGCCATCGACAACATCAAATCAATCACGCGGCTAGAATAACCCCACTCGTTGTCATACCAAGAAATGACCTTGAAAAACCTAGAATTCAGTTCAAGTCCTGCACCAGCATCGAAAATGCTCGATCGCGCATCGCCTTTAAAATCAGTCGAAACCACCGCATCCTCAGTATAGCCGAGAATACCTTTGAGTTCGCCCTCAGAAGCTTTTTTCATTACTTCGCAAATTTCCCTATAGCTAGTTTCCTTCGCCGTTTTGAAAGTAAGATCAACCACAGATACATCGGGAGTCGGTACGCGCAAAGCCATCCCCGTCAATTTTCCTTTCAATTCGGGTAACACCAAAGTAACAGCTTTCGCCGCACCGGTCGAAGATGGAATAATATTTTGAGCCGCACCTCTTCCTCCCCGCCAATCTTTAATACTCGGCCCGTCTACAGTAGGTTGAGTCGCTGTCATCGCATGAACAGTCGTCATTAAACCTTCTTCCAAACCAAAATTATCATTGATAACTTTGGCAATTGGTGCTAGACAATTTGTAGTGCAGCTAGCATTAGAAACAACAGTATCTTTTGCCGGATCAAACTTGTGATGGTTGACTCCTACTAAATATGTTGCTACTTTTTCAGGGTCTTTTGTTGGTGCTGAAAGTATTACCCGTTTTGCTCCCGCCGTCAAGTGTTTTGATGCACCTTCAAAATCGGTAAAAAATCCCGTAGACTCTACAACATAATCTGCATTCCTTGCACTCCAAGGCAACTCCGCCGGATTTCTGATTGACGTACAGGGAATAAATTTTCCGTCAACCACAATTCCATCTGCTTTGGCTTCAACCTCGCCGTCATAAATGCCGTGAGTGGAGTCGTATTTGAACAGGTAAGCCAAGTTGTCTGGGGGAACTAAGTCATTAATACCAACAAATTCGATATTGGGGTTTTTGATGCCGGCACGCATGACTAGCCGTCCAATGCGACCAAATCCGTTGATACCAACTTTTAGGATAGCCATGATTTAAACTCCTCTTGAAAATATCTCTATGTCGATCGCAACTTGTGCGTTAAAACTTACCACAGGAACTGATTCACATAACTTAATCTTTTTTATATCTTAAGAATTTGGGAATTGGTAATTGGGAATTGGGAATTGGGAATTGGGAATTGGGAATTGGTGATTGGGAATTGGTAATTGGGAATTGGGAATTGGGAATTGGGAATTGGGAATTGGGAATTGGGAATTGGTAATTGGGAATTGTTGACTGTTGATTGTTAACTGTTGACTGTTAACTATTAACGACTACTACCAATGCCCCATGCCCCATGCCCCATGCCCCATGCCCAATGCCCAATGCCCCATGCCCAATGCCCCATGCCCCATGCCCCATGCCCCATGCCCCATGCCTCATGCCCCATGCCCCATGCCCTATGCCCAATTCCCAATTCCCAATTCCCAATTCCCAAAACTATCCAACACACCTAGTAATTAACAATTCCACCGCATCCGAAATAAAACACGACCCACCAAACTTATTGAGAACTGGTCTAATGTTCTCTGCAACTGCTGATACTTGATCGGGATCGCAAAAAGCCAGCACATAAATATTATCCAGCATCGTCATAGATGAATCACGGGAAACGTGATCCCTGGTACTTTTTCCAGCCACATCACGAATCACCGAATAACCTTGGACACCAGCTTTGTCTAAACCATCCAAAATCTTGCCCAACTCAACTGAATGAGCTATAATTTCTATCCTTTTAACCGACTCCATCATCTCACCTCCAGAACATATTGATTCCGTATAAATACATGGGAATACCTACAATGATGTTAAACGGAAACGTCACTGCTAAGGCCGTTGAAATATAAAGACTTGGATTAGCTTCGGGAACCGTTAGGCGCATGGCTGCGGGTACTGCTATGTATGAAGCACTCGCACACAATACGGAAAATAGTAAAGCGTCTCCCTTTGGCATTCCGATTAAGTGAGCAATTAGCAAACCAATTACTGCGTTAACTATGGGAATTAGGATTGCAAAACCGATCAGAAAAACTCCTGCTTCTTGCAAATCTTTAATTCTGCTGGCGGCTACCAGTCCCATATCTAACAAGAAAAAAGTCAGAACGCCGTAAAACAAATCTTGGGTAAAGGGACTCATAACTTCCCAACCGTGTTCTCCTGTGAGGATGCCCATAATTAGGCTACCAATCAGCAGAAATACTGAACTGTTGAGGAAGGCTTCTTGCAGCACTTCTGACCAAACTATCTCGCGTTTTCCTTCCTCGCCGCCGAAAACACTCACGAGAACTAAGCCGACTATAATTGCTGGGGATTCCATTAATGCTAGGGCTGCTACCATGTAGCCATCAAAATCGATCCCCAGTTCTTTGAGGAAAGAAGTTGCGGTGATAAATGTTACTGCACTGATTGAACCATAGGTGGCTGCGATCGCAGCAGCATTATAGGAGTCTAGTTTAATTTTCAGTATGAAAAAAGTATAAATGGGCACAAGTGCTGACATCAACATTGCTGCCGCGATTGTCAGTGCAACTTGCTGATTGAAGCCGCTTTTTGCCAGTTCGACGCCGCCTTTAAATCCGATCGCAAATAACAGGTACAGTGAAAACAGTTTGGGGATTGGTGCTGGAATTTCTAAATCAGATTTCAGAAAAACTGCCAGCATTCCCATAAAAAAAGCTAATACGGGTGGATTTAAGAGATTTGACGCTACAAGGCTTAAATCCACGATCGGTCACTCCCATGTCTGATTTTTTATCTTACTTCAGAAACAATTGTGACACAAAATGGATACTCTCAGAACATTAAATTTGATCGCACTTGAAAATCCGCGACTTTTTCAAGAAGTCGCGGATTAGTCAGGGTATTCTGTTAGGTATTTTTCCCTAACTAGCAGCCAAATAAGATTCTAGAGCTTCGGAACCGCCAATCAACTTGCCGTCGATAAATACTTGCGGGACGGTTGTTGCCCCAGTTACGGCTCGGAGCGATCGAGTTGTGATATCTTGACCCAAGACGATTTCTTCATAATCCAAGCCCTTTTCAGTCAACATTGCCTTAGCGCGGGCGCAGAAAGGACAGCCGACTTTGGTGAACAAAGATACAACTTTGGGCTTTGATGCGGTTGAGTTGATGTAGTTAAGCATCGTATCAGCATCAGACACCTTGAAAGGATCACCAGGCTCTTCCGGCTCAATGAACATTTTGTCAACCAAGCCATCTTTCACTACCATAGAATAGCGCCAAGACCGCTTGCCAAAACCTAAATCTGTCTTGTCAACCAGCATTCCCATACCTTCAGAAAATTCGCCGTTACCGTCGGGAATTAAGGTAACATTGTCCGATTCTTGGTCTTTTGCCCATTCGTTCATCACAAATGCGTCATTGACGGAAATACAAACGATTTCATCGACACCATTTGCTTTGAAGGTTTTGGCTAATTCGTTGTAGCCGGGGAGATGCGTTGACGAACAAGTGGGAGTAAATGCTCCTGGTAGGGAGAATACTACTACAGTTTTGCCTGCAAATAAATCATTGGTGGTGACATCAACCCATTCGTTATCTTTGCGGGTGCGAAAGGTGACAGTTGGTACTCTTTGACCTTCTTTGTTCGGCAGCATGATTTTGAATCCTTGGGTACTTGGGTTAAATAGGACTGACTCCTGGGACCCAGAAACCGGGTTTTTTACAAAAATACTTAGTTCCAGCCCGCAGATTGGGAAAAAACCCGGTTTCTTTAGTCGGAGTGTGTCAGTCGTGTTAAATTCACTTCTACCTAATCGTACTCATAACGAGTATGAGTTGTCAAGAGAGAGGAAGAGAGTTTCCCGATGCCCTCTTTGGCCAATGCCCTCTTTGGCCGATGCCCTCTTTGGCCGATGCCCTCTTTGGCCGATGCCCTCTTTGGCCGATTCCCTCTTTGGCCGATGCCCTATTCCCAATTAAACTTTCTGCCTAAATATTCCTCTAGTTGCTGATTGTAAGGTCTAAAATAATCACTCAACCGATCGCGCATCGAATCACTGATAGGCTGGTAAGAACCGGGATTAGCATTGTGGTACTCAGACAATTGATATTCTGGCAAATCTAAAAAATCTAAAACTTGTTTAACAGTTGTCGCCGCACCTGCATAAAAATCTTCACTTTTCAAAATTAATAACTGTTCTTTAGGAAAGAAAGCCAGCCAGTTTTTGATAAATTCTATATACCTGCCGCGAGCTAAATAATTCCCTGGTTCCTCGCCGATAATGTATGCTGGATTTTGAGCCAATCGTGTAATCTCATCGCTAATTGCCCGATCGAACGATCGCACTTCCCAATTTAAGTCAGTCAAGCGGTAGAATTGAGAAATAGCGCGATCGACCGGATTTCGCAAAAGTACCACTAGCTTCACCTCTGGAAACGCCCTATACAAGCGTTGTGGTGCTGACCGAGAGTCAAAATAGCTCGGACTTGCTTCGCCGGTCAAAAATTGCTCCCCCTCCGGCATTGGCGGAAAATGAGCTAAATACCAATCAATCCCTCTGTCAAAGTGCCACGAGAAAAAATCCATCTCCTTTTTAATCGGAGTCAAAATTTGCGGGTGTTGAGCTAAATAAGTGTACAGAGAAGTTGTGCCGCACCGCTGGGAACCAATAATTATAAAATTAGGAATTTTTACTGTATCTTGTGGCACTGGCATCTTGCCTGTGTCTTGTATATCTTGTGGCACTGGCATCTTGCCTGTGTCTTGTATATCTTGTGGCACTGGCATCTTGCCTGTGTCTTGTATATCTTGTGGCACAGGCATCTTGCCTGTGTCTTGTGTATTTTGTGGCACAGGCATCTTGCCTGTGTCTTGTGTATTTTGTGGCACAGGCATCTTGCCTGTGTCAGGCATCTTGCCTGTGTCCTTACTGATAATAGCTCCAAAAGTTTGCCGATAACTGACAGTTTGATAACAGCAAATCGCCTCCTCAATTTTGCCTTGTCTCGTCAAAACTTCCCCCAAATTCAAATAAGGCCAAAAAGCATCCGGTTTTGCTACAACAACTCCGCGATATAAACTCGCGACTTCCTCAAGCTTATTTTGCTTAGCCAAGACTTCCCACAAATTGTAATAAAACCACCAGTAAAAATCGGGATTTATTTCTATTGCCTTTAAGAACGAAGTCGCGGCTTCATCCCACTTTTTTTGATGGCTTAAAACAGCACCTAAATTGTAATAAGACCAGCAATCATCAGGTTTTTGGGCGACAGTGGCGCGAGATGAGGCTAAAGCGCTAATGCACTTTTCTTGTTCCTGCAAAAATTCCCCTAATTGCGCCGCCCATATATCACAATCTGGCTCATTTGTCAAGAGTAGTTTACAAAAGATAATTGCGCTTTTTGGGCGATCGCACCGTGCTAAACTTCTCCCTAAGTCCAAATAAAACTCTCGATTTTCCCGTACAACTGGCAATTGACATAGTTGAAACACAGAATTCAAATCAGACTCTGTTTGTCGGAGAGCGTAACCCAACTTCTCGTAGATTCCCGGCAAATCTCGGTCAATTACAATAGCTTTTAAATAAGCATTAATCGCTTCATCCCACTTTTTTAGCTGAATCAAAGCATCGCCTAAATTGCCGAAAGACCAAGCAAAATCCGACTTAAGTTCAATTTCGCAGCAGTAAGCAGTAGCAGCATCCTCCCATTGTTCTAGCTTGAGCAAAACATCGCCCAAATTATGATAAGACCACGAAAATTCAGGATTTAACTCAACAGCTTTGTTGTACGCTACGACAGCTTCCTCCCACTGTTCGAGTTTCACAAAAACATCGCCCAAACAGTGATAAGACCACGAAAAATCGGGATTCAATTCAACAGCTTTTTGGTACGCAATCACAGCCTCATCAAATTTCCCACTTTCTTGCAGGGAATTACCCAAATTATGGTACTCATTATCCATGGGAAACTCCTGCAAGATTCATTAACTTCTCCAGGGATTTCAAATCCACCCGCATATCTTTATGTCCCGGATATTTATGAGTTTTGTCATCAAACAATTCAGCAATTAAATAGTAATGTTCCAAATCACACAAATTGCTGATAGTCCAAAAGCAAATTGGCACATAAATCGGAGAAAAAATCTCAATTACTTTAGTTCCCGGACTGCAAAAAACTAGATTGGTCAATCCCGCGCCGTGAGGTGCGACAACTACCTTAGCAGCAGCCAAACACGCAGCTTGTTCCGCTACAGACATAGTTTCTAGTTTGACTGTACGAAACCCAAATTTTTCTAAACAGCCGATGACTTCTTCATCGTTGACAATTCGTCTATAAGATGCTTTTTCTCGGCTGATGTAAATACGTTCTGAATAATCTGTTTTTAACGACGGCTGTTCATTTAAGAACATTCGTTTCAAATATTCGCACTTCCATTTAGAAGTACCCGCAGCACCATCGCAAATTGACGGAACTATTAATTTATCCGCTGTCAAGTGCGGCTGGTGACGACTTTCTAAAATTTTATCTACTGGAATTCCTAAAGTATTTAAAGTTTCTTTTTCATAAGCCGAATCACAAGCATTGACAACAAATTTATCAATACTATCAATCAATCCACTCTGCTGCAAAAGATGGAATCGCGTCACCACATCAAACATCCAGTGAAAGTAAGCTGCTCCTCCCCAACGAGCCGACAAAAAAGCTACATTTCCTTCGATGTGTTCCGCAGAAGACAATTTATCAGAAGTTATTACCAATTCAGGACAACCCGTTGAAATATCGGTAACAAGTTTATTGTCTGAAGTAATGGCGGCGGTAGTAGCAATATCAGCCCAAGCTCGTCCTTTTGGTAGTACAGCGACAAAAGCTTTTTTTATATAAAAAATTTCATCTTCCCAACATCTGTTATCGGTGTCGATTGTTTTGGAATCAGATAAATTGATTTGACTTGCAGGATAGATGTCAATGCAAGTAATGCTCGGATCTGATTCGGCTGTAATTGCTAAATCATCAGTAAATCCACAGTATTTTTTGATCGCGCTTAACGGCAACATTTTATGACCAAATTTTATGATATCTGCCTCATCGGCTGCTCCTTTCTGTTCCAAAGCATAAGCTATATGATAGTAAACTCCAAACAAATCAGGTTTAATTTGGAGTGTTTGAATTAAATTAGTTATTGCCGATTCCCACTGCTGTTTTGCCAGGAAAGTCAAGCCCAATCCTTCGTAAAACCAACAGGATTTTGGATCGAGATTGATGCCTTTTTCATAAATTGCGATCGCACTTTCTAATTCCCCTTGCTTTCGTAGAGCATCACCCAGCTTTTTGTACAGCCAAATAGTATCCGGCGACAAATCAACAGCACGGCGAAAAGCAGCCGCAGCTTCGGGCCACTTTTCTTGCTCTTCCAGCACTTCTCCCAAACTATTATATAGCCAACAAAAGTCAGGATTCAACTCAACAGCTTTGCGATAAGCAACCTCCGCTTCCCCCCAATTTTCCACCGCAATCAAAGCCTTACCCAACTTGTCATAAGCCCAACAAAAATCAGGATTCAATTCAATCACTTTGCGGTAAGCAACAGCAGCTTCTTCCAACTGAGCTAGCTCCATCAACACATCACCCAAACTGCTGTAAGTCCAACAAAAATCAGGATTTAATGCAATCGCTTTGCGGTAAGCAGTAACAGCATCAGCATATTCCTCAATCGCCTGCAAAGTTTCCCCCAAATAGTGGTAAGCCCAACAAAAATCTGGATTCAATTGAATAGCCTGTCTATAAGCATTGATAGCTTGTTCAAACAGTTCTTTTTTTTGCAAACTTTTACCCAACTTGTGGTAAAGTGAGTAAGTTCCCGACTTAATTTTAATGGCTGTTTGATAGCGTGCGATCGCCTCATCCGCATAACCCGCATTTGCCGCTATATCCCCCAACTTTTCCCAGCCTTGAGAAACTAGAGCTTGCTCCTCACCCAAATTTTGATTACCGATTTTTTTGACAATCAGTTGATAGCCTTGATGAACTACTTCTAACTGACTTGCAAACATCTCTAAGAAAAGATTGATGCCAATTTTCGTATCTTGCTCCGGGCTGTCGGGAAACGTAAATTCGTAGTCATCAAAAATCATCAATCCGCCAACTTTCACCAACCTCCAAGATAAAATCGCATCTTGCAAAACACTGGTGGGTTTGTGACAGCCGTCAACGTAAGCAATATCGTAATATTCCGAAGTCAAATTCACTAATAAATCTTGAGAATAGCCTTCTAATTCAATTACTTTATCTGCGACTCCAGTTTTTGCAATATTGCCCTTAAAATCTTGTTGAAAATACAAATCAATGCAAGTAATTTTGGCTGTGGGGTGAGTTAAAATATTATCCAATAGCCAGCAAGCCGACATTCCCTGAAAACTGCCGATTTCCACAACTTGAAAATCCGCACTTCCCGTAAATTCCTGCAAATGTCGTTGCCAAATCGGGATATTGTGCGTAAACCAATCTTGCGTAAATTGATAATTTTTCGTCGCACATTCAGCCCAACCTCTCAACTCGCTGGCTTTTTGGTGACAGACAATTGCTTCCTCCAATTCGCCTAATTGTGGTAGAATGTTTCCTAAATCGTTGTAGGCTTGAGAATCATTCGGGGCGATCGCAATTTGGTGACGATAACTGGCAATTTGTGCATATAACTCCTGCTGTTTCCGGCGCGCCTCATCCAGTTTAGCGACAACTTCCGTAGCGTTTGGTTCGATTTGCAGCGCCATGCTATAAAAGACGATCGCACCTTCCAACTGTTTCTGCTTAGCTAAACTATTGCCTAAGTTTAGATAAAACTCCGTTCCCTCCAACTCAATTCCCAGCAATTTGTGGTATGTTTTCCCATTGGCAAGTACCTCAATACCTTGACAATAACTGAGAATTGTGTTATCTAAACCCGATTCGCTCAGCTTCCGCAAAACATATCCCAATCTCTGATTAATTCCAGTCAAATTCGGCTGAAGCTGAATTGCATGGAGATAAGCCGCAACAGCTTGATTCCAAGATTTTTCGCAAGTTAAGGCAATTCCCAAATTGATGTAAAACCAAGGAATATTTGGATTTAATTCAATCGCTTTATGGTAACAAATAATAGATTCTTGCCATAGCTTTTTTTGAGCTAAAGCTTCGCCCAAATAATTGTGCGCCCAAGCGGAATTGCCGTTAATGTTAATCGCTTGACGGTAACAGTTAATTGCAGCATCAAACTCGCCCTTTTGCGCCAAAACATTACCCAAACTCAGGCAAGCACGAGCGTAATTTGGATTGATTTCGATGCTTTTGCGGTGACAGGCGATTGCCCGATCTAATTCTCCTTGAACTGCCCAAGTTTTACCCAAACTGTGGTAAGATTCAAAGGCGTTGGGGTTGATTTCAATAGCTTTTCGATAATTGGCGATCGCATCTTCCCATCTTTTTTCACGAAACAGCATTTCCCCCAAATTATGATAAGCTATGGAGAGCGTTGGATCGATTTGAATTGCCTGCGAATAACACTCGATCGCGCGATCGAACTTTTCTTGTTCAACTAGATTATTTCCCAGACTGACGTGCTCCTCCGCCGTAGCCCAATTCGGCTCAATCTTAAAAGCTTGATACCAACACTCTGTGGCTGTTTCGCGTTTTTGCAACTGCGTCCAAATTCGCGCTAACAGTCGGTAAGCCTCAGCAAAGTTCGGTGAGATGGAAATTGCTTTTTCACAAGCTGCGATCGCCTTAGACCACTGTTTGAGCTGAGAATACAGACTGCCGAGATTAGCGTAAACTTCCGGTAAATTGGGATTGCGATCGATCGCAGCTTCATACCACTGCTTAGCTTGCTCGATTTCACCTCGAACCTCCATCACCTTTCCCAGAGTCTGACAAGCTGTCGCCAAATTCGGTTGAATTCTCAGCGCTGACTCACACGCAGCCACCGCCTCATTTAACCTACCTTCAGCTAAATAAACTTCTGCTTGCTGACTCAAATCAACCGCTGCTTTTTCCATCTTTTCAATCGAGGGCATAATTTCAACTACTCCAGACGCCAACTAACCCAAACCAACCACTTCCACCATCCGTTTTAGCGAACTCAAGTTCACCAAAATATCCTCTGTCAAAGAATTCTGATACATCAACTGTCTAATAGGATAACACTCAAAAGCCTCACCAGTTAAAAAGTAATGCTCCAACTGCAAATATTGACTACTTCCCCAGTAATAATGACTGATATAATGAGGCGACATCAACTCAATTACTTTAGTACCAGCCCGACAGAAAATCGTATTTGTCAACCCGCTACCGTGGGCGGCAACTATCACCTCAGCATGATAAAAATAGGCAATCTGCTCCTGCAAAGACATAGATTCAGGTAAAATAGAAACAAAGCCAAATCCCTCCAATACCTCAACGACATCGGGCTCATTCAAAACTCGCCGATACCTCGCTTTGCTGCGACTGATATAAATCCGTTTTGGATAGTTATAACTAGGTATAATTCCCTGGAGAAACTTCCGCCTCAAAAAATCGATCGCCCACCCAGAAGGCCAGCCCAAATATCCAGCAAAAGATGGTACAATTAATTCAGTTGCTTGAATGTGAGGTAGCCGATCGCTCTCCAAGACTTTTCCCTCTGGAATCCCCAGAATCCTGAGACTTTCCCGCTGAAATTGATGCTGATAACTATTCACCAAAAACCAGTCAATCTCCGCCAAATCCCTACCACTGCGTCGCAGCAATTCAATCCTCGGTAAAACATCCACCATCCAGTGAAAATAGACATTTCCCGACAAACCAGAAAGCACCGCCACACTACCTTCAATCTGCTTTAAAGGTGGAAATGATTCTAAGTTAAAAACACTATGTTTTCTGACATCATGACTTTCGCATCCAGGCAAAAATCCGGGATAATCTCTAGACACATCAGCCAGCAAGTAGTTATCAGGAGTCATAACTGCTATCGCCTTACAAATCAGCCAATAATTTTCCTTTGGTACAATCCAAACTCGCCCATCGGGAATTGCAGCAACGAAAGTCTTCGGCGACTCCACGGGTAACGGTTGCGAGTTGGATAAACGGCAAACTCCCCAACCCAAATGTATCGGATCGAACCACTTAGAAAGTCGCTGCAAACACAACCCACAAGTTAAACCACCACAATCGGAATTAGCTAATTGGGAACTTGTCACAATCTCTTCGACTTCATCCTTCCTAAGCCCTTCGACTTCGCTCAGGGAGCCGGAAATCGTTGGGCTCAGGGAGCCGGAAATCGAAGGGTTCAGGGGAACCGTGTACCCTGAGCGTAGTCGAAGGGTAGCCGAAGTATTGGGGGAAGCCATGTACCCTGAGCGTAGTCGAAGGGTAGCCGAAGTATTGGGAATATTTTCGGTACTTGCTTCTGGTGCATATTTCCAAACTATCTCAACATAATTTCCCACATCCAACTTAGCAGCAACCAGCCAATCCCACGTCGATAAATAAATACCTTGGGGAAGTTCGATCGCATTTAATGCAAATTCTATACCATGATTTTGTTTCGATAGTTGCGGCTGCGAATATCCGTGCGATTGCAACTCCAAAACCTTTTGATAATAATCGAGAGCTCGTTCCAAAGAGCCTTGTCTTTCCAGCACTTTCGCCAACTCAAAATAAACTTGCGGAAGAGCCGGTTGAATTGCCAAAGCCATGTGGTAAACTAAGATTGCTGCATCTAAGCGCTTTTGCTTGACTAAAGAATTGCCTAGTCGCCAGTAAAACTCTGTATTTTTCGGCTGAATTTGTAAAGCTTTTTGATAGTAAGCTGTCGCCGCTTCATAGCCGCCGTATTCTGTTAAAGCATTCCCTAAATGCCAGTAAATTTCTGCTAAGTTATCACAAATTTCACCAATTTCCAATTGAGAATCGGGCATCGGGAATTGGGAATCGGTAATTGGGAATTGGAAATTGGTAATCCGTTTAAATCCGTTAAATCCGTTACAGAATCCGTTGCCGAACTTCCTTCCCGTTAATGCTTGCAAAAATCTACCACAAGCAACGATCGCCATTGAGAATTCATCATCATCATCTTGAGCAAATTGCTGGCTTTCTCCCAAATCGCAGTAAGCCTCAACAAAATCGGGCTTGAGAGCAATTGCTTTGGCAAAATAAGGCAATGCTTCCGCAATTTTGCCCAAAGCCATCAAAGAAAAGCCAGCGTCTGTATAGCCCGAAATATAGTCGGGATTCAACTCAACCACGCGATCGAAACAAACAACAGCAGCAGAATGTTCACCCTGTATTTGCCACGCTTTCCCCAGATTGTAATGAGCCAAAACCAGATCCGGCTCTAACTCGATCGCCTTATGGTAAGCTGCGATCGCCCGATCGGGATTTTTGTCAAGCAAAACCTGACCCAAATTATTATAAAGCGTCGCCCAATCTGGCTGAATCGCGATCGCCCGTTCATAAATTGCGATCGCCTCTTGTGCCTTTTCCTGCTTAACTAAAACGCAACCCAAATTACTATAAGCTTTCAAATAGTTTGGATCTATGGAAATTACTTGCTGGTAAGCATCAATTGCCGCTTCTAACTGATTGTTTTCATCAAGCAAAACTCCCAGATTGTAGTAAGCGTCGGTATAGTTTGGTTTCAGGGCGATCGCATTTCGGTAGCTATCAATTGCCGCCGTCAAATTTCCCTGCTTATGAAACACATTGGCCAGATTGTAGTGTAACTCTGCCCAATTGGGTTTAATTTCCAGAACTTGTTGGTAGTGAACAACCGCTTCATCCAGCCAATTATACTCACTATATAACAGACCGAGGCAAACATGAGCCCTCACAAACAGCGGTGAAATTTCCAAAGCTTTGAGATAGTTTCTCCAAGCCTCATTCACATCGCCCTCAGCTTCGATAGCTTCCCCCAACGTCGTATAAGCAGCAGCAGAATCAGGCTGTAGTTTAATCCATTGGCGACAATTTGCGATCGCCTCCGTCCATTTCCCCTGGGCCAAATAGCCCTCAGCCAACCGGATATATTCTTGAATACTCATTTTTAATAACTAGACTTGACGACTGGAAAAATACACAAATATGTCATTATATCAAATCCGTTTGCATCAGAATGATATAAAAGGAGGAGACGGCAGTGCCCATTGGTGTCAACTTAAGCTGTCAGCGCATTAAGTCTGTCAGTCATCCCGCCAGTCCGACAGGGGTTTAAACCCCTGTCTCATAGCTAAAGTCGGTTGAAACCGACTGAATATTTGCCTGAAACTGACTGAATATTTGCCTGAAACCAATACAGATCAATTAACTCTTCAGTCCTCTTTGAGAGGACTTTCGCTATGAGACAGGGAATTCATTCCCTGTCGGACTCCTGACGGTGCAGCCGGAATTGATATTATCCGTGCGTTCAGGACTAATAGTATTAAAAATATCAGAATTCTTTCAATAATTATAAAAATGTCACCCTGCGTGTGGCAGAGTGACACTTTATAAACCAAAACTCAAAACGGTGTGGGAACAGTAATTGATCTGCGATCGATTCCTGTCCCACCATCAATCGTTTTAGAACAACTCGAAGTTGCTGGTTCCGATAGTCAGTCCAGGTGTCAACTGAGCCACAGTCAGCACATTACCAGCGTTGTTGAAGTACAGAAGACCACTTGCGGAGTTGTAAATCACCTTGTTCGCATTTGCTGCTGCGTTCAGTTGCGCGGTATCAGAAACCACAACGAACTCGCTAGCATCTACGGTGCCGCCCAATATAGCCAATGCACCGCCTTGCTTCATGCGAATCTTATCTTCGCCTGGGGTAAAGTCAGTGATCGTGTCTATATCACTACCTCCAATAGAAGCAAAGTAGAAGGTATCGCTGCCAGCACCACCAGTCAGAAGATCGCTGCCGGTGTCTCCAGAAATGAAGTCATTACCAGCACCGCCGTTTACCGTGTCAGCACCTTTACCACCCCAGAGAGTGTCGTTACCAGCGTCGCCATTGATCACATCATTGCCAGACTGGCCGAAGATGAGGTCATTACCGTCGCCACCGCTGAGCACGTCATTGCCGCCACCTGAACGCGAGGGATTGTCTCCATAAATCGCGTCATCTCCAGCACCGCCAGCTACAGTGTCGTTTCCGGCATCCCCAAAGAGGACATCATTACCGGCGCCACCATCAACGAAATCGTTACCTTTACCACCACGTACAGTGTCATTACCAGCGTTAGCAAAAATAGTGTCATTGCCAGCCCTAGTTTGGATGTTGTCGTTGCCAGTGCCGGCATTCAGCCTGTTGTCGCCTGCGACACCTCTAATATCAAGTCCGCCCTGGGCATTAGGTACTGAACTTGCTGGGGTCGTTGGATTAGTAACCTGTGTCATTTACACTCCTCCTAGATGAATCATTTTTATACAATACACTTTTCCCTCCAAACGGATTCAAAAAATGAAACCGGACATCGGTCGAGACTCTAATTTACCCATCTGCTATAGGCTGTCATCTGAACCACCTCAACTAAACTTAGCTATAGTTGGGGGTTCCAACTAACACAAAGATTAGGACGGTCTTATGCGTCTCCGAGGTTTTTCGTCTCAACGACCGATGCTATGCTACGAACACCAAAAGGGCGACACAAAGCCTCGATCGTGGTCTTACTCGGCCTCTGTGGGCAGCCGCCCGTCTGATCCAGGCAGTTACAATACACTTTTACCTGCTATACAAATACTAGACAAGCTAGACATTTGCTTCTTACTTCATCGGGAGCATGGGAGCGGTTATCCCTCGGTAAGCTTTCACGATGAAGCCAAGCGTGATAAATTAATCGCTCAGTCCTGAGATTTCGGTAATGTCGATCGCAACTTGTTCGATCGCCCCAAAAAAAGGCAGTTACCAAGTTGCGCTCTGTTAGTATAGTCTGATTCACCAGACTTTTGACTTCTGCCAATAGTTCCCCGAAAATCAAAATTTTTCAAACGAGCTAATATTCGCTCCCTGTCACCACCAAAACCACTTGAAACCCTCATCCCCGCATTGAGTCGTGAACTCAATTCTTCAATCGAAAATCAAAAATCGAAAATCGAAAATCGATCGACTTTGGTAGTCCATAGTTGCAAGTCTCTCGGAACTAGAAACTCAGCCAAATTGCTGTTGACATCCAGACAATAGTGAGCTAATACACAATTTGCAATAGTCCCGCACCACGAGCCCAAAGCCCAGCCCACAAAAAGATTGAAGCAATGACCGAGAAAAAACATTTATTCTGTTATAGAATTCACTCTGAACTTTCACCTCAATAATTAATTATGATTCTCCATCATATTTAGCTGTTTCTACTTCGGTCTTTTTGCTATTAAGTTGGAAGAGGGAGAAGGGCAGAACTACAGGCCAAAAAAGAGGGCCCAACACTAAAGCAACCCAAGATATTAAGTCTTTTTTAGATGTAGAAGTATCGTTCCAAAAACGTTGAAACCAAACTAAGAAGACGATTAAGGCAATCAAGAAGTAGCCAATGATTATCATTTTTTTAACCTGCTTGTCTATTTATGCGATCGAAATATTGGTAATTATTATATCTCATATCGATTTAGGATTTTCCCCACGGATTAATCTGTGGGGCTTGTCACCAGCCAGCACTCAGCAGCCAGCACTCAGCACCCATTAGAGATTAAGTGTAACATTATTTTAAGACATAGTTGAGATTGTATAGTTATCCAGAGCTAGGAATTGAGACAGAGTTAGTATTTGGAGTTTGGCGGGCGATCGGATATAAGTCCCAGCGTGAACTATTGATGACACAAATCACTAACTCCAAGCAAATATATCACATTTACTCGTGTATTGGAATCACATAAATATCAAATAAATAACTCAATACTGTCAAAAGTGAGTTCAAAAAAAATCTAATGATGACACAAACACTTTTACCTCAATTTACTATTGCAGAGCTAGTCTTTCAGGTATATCACTCTGGTTTATTAACTCATACTCATCGACAACAGCTCAGAACAGTGCTGTTAAACGACTGTCTCACCGAAGAAGATCAAACAGCCATCAACCGTTTACTGCACGCTGTCCGTCGCGGCTGGCTGAAAGTAGTAGAGTGAACTACCCGACGCTGACCGCTCGGTACAGCACGGGCTTCCCAATTCAATGGCAACCGCCAAGCGCGAACTCCGCAGTTCTTTTGGTCTTACATTGCCTCCAAGGGCAGGAGTCCTGGTTCCCAAGACCCATACTTTTTCTTGCAACACGCCCCGTTTAGCTTGGTTTTCGCATAGGAGATAATGGTCAAGATGATTCATTATATCAAAGAATTTGCTCATTTCCTCATCCACCCCGACGTTGTTCCCAGTGGCGAAAAGGAATTCGACTTTGGGATGGAATCGTCAACTCGCTCGTATTCATACCGTCGCTCACCTTCGATTGGGTAGAGCGCGGAGCTTCTGCTGGTCAAGCTAAGTTGCGCCCCCATCCGATTTTGGATTTTAGATTTTAGATTACTCCCATCAATCAGGCTGCCAAAAAATGAATCCGGGGACTTTTACCCTGGATACTTTCGGTCATTTTCATCAAAATATTTAATAATATCTTTGACATTTCAATAATATTCGGCATGAGCGACCTTTACATTTCCTGGTCAGACTACCATCGCAAAATTGAGGATTTGGCTGTAAAAATTCATGAATCTCAGTGGAAATTCGATCGCATTGTGTGTATTGCCAGAGGAGGGCTGCGGATTGGCGATATTCTGTCACGGATTTTTGACAAACCGCTAGCAATTTTAGCGGCCTCGTCCTACAGCGGGGATGGGGGAAAAGTTCGGGGTTCAATTAAATTCGCCCGCGATTTGACAATGGTGGGCGATGATTTTGGCAACAGAATTTTGCTGGTTGACGACTTGGTGGATTCGGGAGTGAGTTTGCAGGAAAGCATAGTTTGGTTGCAAAGTCGATACAGCGCAGATATTCAGGAAATTCGGACTGCGGTGCTTTGGTACAAGGCTTGTTCTGTGGCGATTCCAGATTATTATGTCGATTATTTGGCGGATAATCCTTGGATTCATCAACCTTTTGAAATGTATGAAAAAATGAGTGCGGCTGATTTTGCAGTCAAATCTCAATAACTGGTAGGGGCGGGTTCACCAATAGTCTTAAAGGCTGCAAACAGGTTAAATAAACCCGCCCTCCCCACCAAAAAGCCCCTTATTGACATTAGTTTCAACCGAGATGTTGCACCATTCTCAATAACTGGTAGGGGCGGGTTCACCAATAATCTTAAAGGCTGCAAACAGGTTAAATAAACCCGCCCTCCCCCACCAAAAAGCCCCTTATTGACATTACTGCAACATCTCAGTTTCAACCGACTGTCTTCTATGAGACGGGGAATTAATTCCCCGTCGGGATTGTGGGTAAGTGCAAATATGTTAATACAATTAGCGAACAGAAAGAATGCGCGCACCCAACTCCATACTTTCCGCCAAAACTTCCTGCCGCGCCCACTTGTCCGCAGCCAAAATATCATCTAAACCAGGACTTGCACAGTTATCGAGTCGATGTTTATCGCACGCCTTTTCAATCAATTTCGGAATATCCAAAAACTGAATCTTCTCCTCCAAAAATAGCGCTACAGCCTGTTCATTCGCCGCATTCAACACCGCAGGCATCGAACCGCCAGCCCGTCCAGCCGCATAGGCTAACTGCATACAAGGATACTTTTCATGATCTGGTTCTCGGAAAGTCAAATCCCCAGCTTTCACCAAATCAAATGGTTTCCAATCTGTATGAATTCGCTCCGGCCAAGACAAGGCATAAAGCAGTGGTAACCGCATATCCGGCCATCCCAATTGTGCTAAAACAGACGTATCTTGCAACTCAATTAACGAGTGAATGATGCTTTGGGGATGAATGACAATATCAATATCATCATAATCCATTCCGAATAAATAGTGAGCTTCAATCACCTCTAATCCTTTATTCATCAAAGTCGCAGAATCAATCGTAATTTTCTGTCCCATCGACCAATTCGGATGTTTCAAAGCATCAGCAACAGTAACTCCTGCTAACTTTTCAATTGGCAAATCTCGAAAAGAACCTCCCGAAGCTGTGAGAATAATTCGTCGCAAACTCCCAGGAAGAACGCCTTGGAGACACTGAAAAATTGCTGAATGTTCGGAGTCTGCTGGTAATATTTTAACTCCGTGTTTTTCGATGAGGGGGTTGACAACGGGGCCACCTGCGATTAATGTTTCTTTATTGGCTAAGGCGATATCTTTTCCTGCTTGGATGGCGGCAATTGTTGGTAGCAAACCAGCGCAGCCAACTATGCCGGTGACTACGGCTTCAGCGTCGCCATATTTGGCAACTTCGACAACGCCTGTCTCGCCTGTAAGTATAATAGGTTGAGGGTCGATATCTGCGATCGCCTCTTTCAATTCCTCTAATTTATCTTCGTCGCTAATTGCGACAATTTCGGGGCGAAACTGTCGGATTTGTTGGGCTAGTAAGGTGACATTTCGTCCAGCGGTTAAGCCGACAATCCGAAATTGTTCCGGGTATTGAGCTACAATATCTAGGGTTTGAGTGCCGATCGAGCCTGTGGAACCGAGAAGAGTTATTGCTTTCACAATTTTTTAAGGTTTTGTGGATTATTCTAAATTTTATGCAGAATTCGTCCAATTTTGTTGATTCTGGTGAGAACAGTAGCATCTCTCTCCCGGAAAATGTAGAGGAAAGCCGATCGCATCCACCGTCGAGTTTGCTAATTGCGATCGCGATTTTTGCGACAATCCTATTTTTATCTAGCAGTTTGCGACACGCTTTGTTTCAATCCACCGCCTTCGATTTAGGCATTTTTGACCAAGCGATTTACCTCATCAGCCAAAACCAAACGCCTTTCTCTTCTTTGATGCAGATGCACATTTTAGGCGACCACGCAGCGGTAATCTATTATCCGCTGGCTTTGTTGTACAAAATTTACCCAGATGTGCATTGGCTATTTTTGGTACAAGCCGTTGCTTTATCCCTGGGAGCATTGCCTAGTTGGAGTTTAGCACGTTTAGCTGGTTTGACTCGATCGCAATCTCGTGCGATCGCATTTATTTACTTACTATATCCGGTAGTATTTAATATCAATCTATTTGACTTTCACCCAGAAGTCATCGCTTTACCCGCACTTTTAGCCGCCATCTTAGCAGCCCGCTTAAATAAGATTATCTGGTTTTGTAGCGCTGTTTTCTTAGTCCTAAGTTGCAAGGCAGTTTTGTCTATAACCGTTGCTGCAATGGGCTTCTGGCTGTTGTTGTGTGAGAAAAAAAGGTCGTGTGGCGCGATCGCTATTTTACTCGGTATAGCTTGGTTTCTGATTGCTTCCCAGAAAATCATCCCCTTCTTTAGTGGTAGCGAAGTCGCCGGAGTCGGGCGCTACGGCTATCTAGGCAAATCTGTACTAGAAATTGCGATCAATCTCATATTAAAACCACAATTGGTTTTAGGAAGAGTCCTTTCCTTTGACACTTTCAAATATCTCTTTATACTCAGTTTACCAGTAATTTGGGGACTCTTACCATTTTCCAGTAAAATAGGGCTGCGATATTTAATACCGCTAATTCCAGCCATTCCAACTCTCGCCATCAATATCCTCTCAGACTTGCCATTTCAACGCAGTTTAGCCTATCAATATTCAGTGCCGATAATTCCCTTTCTCTTATTAGCAGTTATCTCGAAGGAAGGTTCGGCAACGGATTATGTAGCGGATTTAACGGATGTTGGGAAGAGGGAAGGTTCGGCAGCGGATTGTGTAGTGGATTTAACGGATGTTGGGAGGCAGGAAGGGGGAAGTTCGGCAGCGGATTTTGTAGCGGATTTAGCGGATGTTGGGAAGAGGGGGAAATTTTCTCGGATTCGTCAATTTTGGTTGGGAATGCAGTTGCCAAAAGCCATGATAATTTGGTCATTAATCATATTTCTATTTCTCGGCGAGTACAAAGATTTTTTCCTCTATCTCAATAGATTAGATACTTGGCAAGCAACACGAGATGCGATCGCGCAAATTCAACCCCAAAGTAGCATCTTAACAGATAATAGACTTGCACCCCACTTTGCCCACCGCCCCATCGTCAAATTACTTTCCCAAATTTCACCCCAAACAGATTTAGCAGAATTTCAATATATACTATTAAACCAGCGCCATCCCTGGCCTGATACAGCGAAAATTGGCAATGACTTAGCAAATCAACTGCAAAATACTTCCAAATTTAAATTAACCTATCAAAAAAACAAAGTTTTGCTATTCAAACGCATCCCTAATTAAACCAATCAAGTGCTAACGTTAAAATCCCTAAAATCTCATCCAGTATTTTTAATGATTGTCGTCACAACGATAATCTTATTTGCTGCGAGTAGCGCGCGACACGCTTTGTTTCATTCAACCGCATACGACTTAGCAATATTTGACCAAGCAATTTATTTAATCTCTCAAAATCAAACGCCATTTTCATCTTTAATGGCAATTAACATATTAGGCGATCATACAGCATTTATCTTCTATCCGCTGGCTTTACTTTACAAAATATATCCAGATGTTCACTGGCTGCTATTCGTACAAGCAATTTCCCTAGCCTTGGGCGCTTGGCCTAGTTGGAGTTTAGCACGGCAAGCGGGTTTAAATGAAAGAAAATCAATAGCCCTAGCAGCAGTCTATCTACTTTATCCCGTAGTCTTTAATGTCAATCTTTTTGACTTCCATCCAGAAGTAATTGCCTTACCCGCAATCTTAGCAGCAATCCTAGCAGCAAGACTGGATAAAATATTTTGGTTTTGCGCTGCCATTGGATTAATTCTAAGCTGCAAAGCCGTGCTATCTTTGACGGTGATGATGATGGGTGTGTGGCTACTCATCTTTGAGAAAAAACGCAATTACGGAATGATTGCCATATTTTTTGGTATGGCTTGGTTTTTGGTTGCAACTCAACTCATTGTACCTTATTTCAATCAAGGTAAACAACACGCCGGTGTCGGGCGATATCAATATTTGGGAAAGTCTGTTTTTGAAATTGCGATTAATTTGGTTATCAAACCTCAGCTAATCGCAGGGCGGGTTTTTTCCGCAGATACTTTTGGCTATTTAGTCTTGTTATTTTTGCCTCTAATTTGGTGGCTTTCCCCACGACATCTCTCACCATTAATTGGTGCTTTACCCGTACTGGTGATGAATATTCTTTCAGATATTGAGGCGCAACGAGACTTGATTCATCAGTATTCTGTGCCGATATTTCCTTTTTTGTTAACCGCCGTAATTGCGACGCTAGCTGATAGACAAAAAAGGGAACAATATTTTTGGAGAAACACCCGAAATTATCTCTGGAATCAGCGCCACTGGACTCCTAAAATTTGGCATCGAGTATCACCACACTTTTCTATGAAATCTGTCAAACATATCTGGATGCGTCGCCTTTCGATTCGACGCATTTGGAGATGGGGGAAATCACTGTTTCTTAATTCCTCAGTTTCAAAGTTGTTAATTTTGTGGGCGCTATTAACTTTTTTGGTTTTAGCCAAATATGGATATTTTTGGACTATTTATTTAGAATCTATGGATACTTGGCAAGCGACGCGACAGGCAATTCATCTGGTTCAAACTAAAGGTAGTGTATTAACAGATAATTCCTTAGCAACTCATCTCGCCCATCGTTCAACAATTAAATTGCTGCATCAAGTTTCTACTGAACAAGATTTGAATAAATTTGATTATGTCTTGCTCAATCTGCGTCATCCTTGGCATGATACTAAGGAAACTGCGATGAGTGTAACTGCTGAACTTAAAAAGTCTCCTTTGTTTAAAATAAGTTATGAAAAAGATGATGTTTTGTTGTTTCAAAAATATGCAATTAAGTAGATAAACATGAATAAAATTAACTATTTTAAAGATGGTAAATCTAATCAGATATTTTTGGGAGTCGCACTTTTTTCCCTAATATTTTTCTGTGCTAGTAGCGCCAGACACGCCCTGCTGGAATCCAATGCTTTTGAACTAGGAATTTATGACCAAGTAGCCTATTTAATCAGTCAGGGACAAACGCCGTTTTCGTCATTTCTCGATATTCATCACATGGGAAATCATGCCGCTTGGGTGATGTATCCTGTGGCTTTGTTGTACAAAATATATCCCGATGTTCACTGGCTATTATTTGTGCAAGCCGTGTCCCTAGCCTTGGGTGCTTTGCCTAGTTGGAGTTTGGCGCGTCAAGCTGGATTAAATCCTAGCACATCTTGGGCGATCGCACTTACTTACCTGCTCTATCCATTAGTATTCAATGTCAATCTTTTCGACTTCCACCCTGAAGTAATTGCTTTACCCGCACTGTTAGCCGCAATCTTAGCCGCGCGGCTGAATAAAACAGTCTGGTTTTGTGCAGCCATTTTATTAGTTTTGAGTTGCAAAGCCGTGCTATCTTTAACTGTGGCTGCGATGGGTTTGTGGCTGCTGTTTTTTGAAAAAAACCGTAATTGTGGACTGATGGCTCTATTTCTCGGTGCTGGTTGGTTTTTGATAGCTACTCAGGGAGTTATCCCATATTTTAATCAGGGCAGAGAACACGCGGGAATCGGGCGATATCAATATTTGGGAAACTCTGTTTTAGAAATTGCTGCTAATTTAATCTTGAAACCTCATCTAATTTTGGGGCGTTTGTTTTCCTTAGATACTTTTGAGTATTTAGTTTTATTAGTATTTCCGGTAATTTGGTGGATTTCTCCACGGCATCTGACACCTTTAATTAGTGCAGTGCCGATGTTAGGGATGAATATTCTTTCGGATATTCCGGCTCAACGAGATTTGATCCATCAATATTCTATCCCAATATTGCCATTTTTGTTAGTGGCTGCGATCGCAAATTTGTCACATCAAAATCTACAAGAGGTAAAAATACCTAAAATATTCGACAAATTACGAATTCCCAGTCTACCATTATCCAAGGCGATCGTAACTTGGTCATTCATCGCTTTTTTGTGCTTGGCGAAGTACGGCTATTTCTGGACAATTTATTTAAATGAGTCCGCCACTCTGTCAGCGACAAAAGAGGCAATTTCTCTGGTTCAAACCACAGGCAATATTTTAACCACATCTCATATTGCTCCGCATTTAACTCACCGTCCTGTGGTAAAATTAACTCAGGCTGACACACCGCCTGGAAATTTGACAGAATTCGAGTATGTGTTGCTGAATTTGCGGTATCCTGGTTGGATGAGCGATCGCGATTTTGTACAAAACTTAATAACTCAACTCACCAACAATCCCCAATTTCAACTTAAATATCAGCGGGATGACATTTACCTGTTTACTAAAAAGCGATAAAAGTCACATTCTGCGGTACAATCATAAAAAGCTTGTGACATCCTCAAATCTGATCCTAAACTATGAACACAACAGAGAACACAACAGAAAAATCTAAACTCTCCAATGAAAAAACATTGGAGGCTATGAAAAATTTCTCCGAAACCTACGCCAAGCGCACCGGAACTTACTTTTGTTCCGAACTTTCTGTTACCGCAGTTGTAATTGAAGGACTAGCAAAAAACAAAGACGAATTAGGCGCTCCTTTGTGCCCTTGTCGCCACTACGAAGACAAAGAGGCGGAAGTCAAAGCAGCCTACTGGAATTGTCCTTGCATTCCCATGCGTGAGCGCAAAGAGTGTCATTGTATGTTGTTTTTGACACCAGATAACGATTTTGCTGGAACGAATCAGGAAATTGGAATGGATCAGCTTCAGGCAATCAGAGAGACTATGTAATATCAATTCCGGTTGCACCGGAATGATGTTGACTGTTGACTGTTGACTGTTGACTGCGTCGCCCTGAGCCCAACGGCTGCGTTTATCCTGAGCCCTTCGACTACGCTCAGGATAAACGCAGCCGTTGGGCTCAGGATAAACGCAGTCGTTGGGTTGACTGTTGGCTGTTGACTCGGAGTCGCAAAACAGACAATTGCGCTTATATTTAGTGGTAATGCGACTCGACTTGATCATTCCGATGCTACCGAAAAGGATATAATTAGTTAGGTAACCAAATGGAAGAGGAAATGCCGACTGAGTTTTGGCAAGGCATTGGAGAGTTTAATAGTAGAGAATTTTATGCTTGCCATGATACTTTAGAGGCTTTGTGGATGGAAGCTGGTGAACCTGAAAAAAGATTTTATCAAGGAATCTTACAAATTTCTGTCGCACTTTATCACTTAGGAAATCAAAACTGGCGCGGTGCTGTAATCTTGTTGGGAGAAGGCATAAGTCGGCTTAGTTATTATCAGCCAAGTTATGCAGGGATTGTTGTGGAAGATTTTCTGCAACAAAGTGCTAAACTGTTGAATGCTTTGCAGCAAGCTGGTTCGGAAAGAGTGGCTGAATTTTTACCGTTATTAAGTGGTGGGGAAGTTGCAGATTTGGAATTGCCATGTATTGTCAAATTTGTCAAAATTTAAGCATCGGAATTGATATTACCCGAAATCAGGACACGGCAGTGCCCATTTGTGTCAACTTAAGCTGTCAGCCCGCCCCGTGTCCGTTAGTCATCCCGCGAGTCCGCCAGGGACTGAAGTCCCTGTCTAATAGCGAAAGTCCTCTCAAAGAAGTTGACACCAATGGGCAGTGCCGTTTCCCTACAATGTTACTTTGGGGTAGGGAAACGGCATTGCCGTATCCTCTAATTCCAAATCCCAAATCATATCTAGCGGACTATCCCAAATCCGTATTTCTTAAATACTATTTTAGCCCGATCGCCTGCCAAAAACTCAACAAACATTTTAGCAGCATCAGGATGGCGACTGCTCCTGATAACTGCCACAGGATAGACAATCGGCGAGTGCAAGTTTTCCGCAGCCGTTAGTCGCACGGTTACTTTGTCCGATGCTTTAGCGTCTGTCATGTAGACTATACCAGCATCCACGTTACCGCTTTCGACAAATGTCAATACTTGGCGAACATTACTTCCTAGCACTAACTTTGGCTGAAGTTGCTGCCACAATCCAAGCTTAGTCAGCATTTCCTGAGTGTATTGTCCCACAGGTACGCTCTTAGGTTCGCCGATCGCAATTCTCTTGATTCTGGCATCTGTCAACTGTTTGAAATCGCTCAAAACTACACCATTTTTGGGAGTAATCAAAACCAGGCGATTTGTCAGCAAATTGCGGCGCGTCTCGTTAAGGAGCAAATTAGCTTGCTGCAAATCGTTCATTTGTTTGGTAGCGGCGCTAAAAAACACATCTACCGGAGCTCCCTGCTGAATCTGTTGCCCTAGAGCGCCGGAAGCACCAAAATTATAAGTGATATTAACATTAGGATTGCTCCCTTGATAAACCGTCTTGATTTCTGCTAAGGCTGGCGACAGACTAATAGCCGCAGATACAGTTAAATATGCGCTCTTTGGTGTTTTTGTTGAGGAATTCCTTTGAAACAAGTTCCAACTAATTAGCAGTGCTAGCGACGCAATAGCTGCGACAATCAAAGGTATAAAGCGTGTATTTTTAAAGTTCATCCGAAATAGTTTTACTCGTTACTAGGCTCTGCCTAGTAATGCTGATCCGGAGGCTCTGCCTCCAATTTTACTCTACTTTTTGACGAGGCAGAGCCTCTGGAAATGGGTTCCCAGGCAGAGCCGGGGAACCAGTTAAATGACTAACCCTTCGACTACGCTCAGGGTACAGCAACTAATGACTAATGACTAATGACTAATGACTAATGACTAATGACTAATGACTAACGACTAATGACTAATGACTAATAATTATTCTCGCCATTTAATAGAACAGCCGATCGCATCTGTACTCGACGGTTCTACCGATTCATCACTCAACAATTGACCGATCGCACTTCGCAGATAAGACACCTGCACAGCGCCTGCATCGTCAGCATTATCATCAATCAAACCTTTATAGCGCAATCTACCATCTTGATCTAGCAAAAAAACCTCCGGCGTTTTAGAAGCCCCAAAACTTTCAGCCACATCTTGAGCAACATCTCGGATGTACGGAAAATTGAGTTGATTGTTAGTAGCAAAAATTTTCATGTTTTCAAAACTGTCATCGGGATGCCGGTTTGCATCATTAGCATTAATCCCGATTAAGGTAACATCTCGATCTTGAAACTCTGCTTGAAGTTCTTTAAGGCGATTTAAATACAAATGCACGTAAGGACTATGATTGCACATAAATACTACACCGATCGCCCGAAACTTTTCTAAATATCGAGCTAAATGGTGAACTTCTTCATCAACTCCCGGTAGTTCAAAATCGGGAGCATAGCTATTAATCGGAGTACCCATTGTTGACCTTAGTAAACTCATTTTTTCAGGATGTGAAGAAAAGAAACATCTATATGCCCAATGCCCAATGCCCTGTTTGGCCAATGCCCAATGCCCAAAAGTACCTAATTTACCTGAGAAAGGCGATACCAGTTTATTCCTCGCCTTGCTTTAGCCAACCTTTAGCCAGAGCTTGATATCCAATCATTTTGTATGTTAATTTGGCTGCGGTAAATTCTGACACTACAGAATCGACAAGAGGTGCTAATTCCATAATGTCACAGCCGATTACTTCGTAGGACTCGAAGACACGGCGCAAAAATCCAGTCAGGGAATACCAATTTAACCCACCCGGTTCTGGAGTGCCAACCCCTGGAATTAAAGTCGGATCGATGCCGTCTAAGTCGATCGTCAAAAACACCCGTTTAGTGGTTATGCTAGCAATTGCGCGATCGGCCCAATCCGGTTCATTAGCGATTTCCCTAGCTCGAATCACATTGAGCTGTTTTGCTTTAATCAAGTCAGCTTCTTCCTTGCAGATAGCACGAATGCCGATTTGCAATGTCGGTAAACCCATATCCACAACGCGCCGCATCACACAGGCGTGGTTGTGAATCGAGCCTTCGTACTCGTGCCGCAAGTCGCCGTGGGCATCGATTTGTATGACGGTGAAAGCTTCGTCTGGGTATGCTTGGCGATAACCTTCGACAACGCCGGCGGTGATGCTGTGTTCGCCTCCCAGGGAGATCACGAATTTATTTTCTGTAACTAGCTGATAGACTGCGGCTTGGGTGACTCGCAGCATTTCTAGGGATGAAACTGGCTGGCTGTTACGGGTATCGGCGATCGGCTCTTTTGTATAAATTCCAACATCATAGCAAACTTCGGAATCTAGTTCTTCGTCGTAGCATTCCAGTTGATGAGAGGCTTCTAGAAGTTTCGCGGGCCCGTTTTCGCAGCCCCGGCGGTAGGTGGTGGTAGCTTCGTAGGGAATTGGCAAGATAACTACTTTGGCGGTGTCGTAGTCGGGTACGATTTCTGATCCTAGAAATGGTACGACAGCAGTGGAAATGATCGTTGGCATAGGGGAAATTTCAATAAGGCAAAAAATTCAGCATCTTTAATGGTGGCACAATATTGGCTCGTGGTGCAAAGGAAGTTCGGCAGCGGATTATGTAACGGATTTAACGGATGTTTGGCAACGGATTGTGTAACGGATGTAACGGATGTAACGGATGTTTGGCAACGGATTGTGTAACGGATGTAACGGATACAAAGAAGAGGGAAGAAGGAGGAGGATTTCACTGTTACCTCGAATTGCGATACGGTTTGTAGTAAGGACTTTAGTCCTTTGCACCCTTAAATAATTACCTTATGGCATCTTCTATTCCCACTTTGTCAACAGTTGTCGCGCCTCAAACCTGGATGTGGAAAGGCTTTCCGATTTGCTACCAGACTGCGGGTACTCAGGGCCCTGCGGTGGTGTTTGTCCACGGTTTTGGGGCGTCTTGGGGTCATTGGCGCAAGAATTTGCCGGCATTGGCTGCTGATTGTCGCTGTTATGCGATCGATCTTATCGGTTTTGGCGGTTCTGCTAAGCCTGCGCCGAAACTGGAAATTGATTATACTTTTGAAACTTGGGGTCAGTTAATTGCTGATTTTTGTCGGGAAGTTGCGGGCGGGCCGGCTTTTTTGGTGGGAAATTCGATCGGCTGTGTGGCAATTATGCAAGCCGCTGTGGATTTTCCTGATATTGCTTCCGGTGTCATTTTACTAAATTGTTCGTTGCGTTTGTTGCACGATCGCAAACGGGCCGAAATGCCTTGGTATCGCAGTTTTGGAGCGCCAATAGCACAAAAAGTTTTAAATGTCAAATGGATTAGTCAATTATTTTTCAAACAATTGGCAACGCCGAATACAGTGCGAAAAGTGCTTTTGCAAGCCTACCATCGTCCTGAAGCTGTCACCGATGAACTGGTAAATATGCTGCTGGAACCTGCCAAAGACAGTGGCGCAGTCGATGTATTTGTGGCATTCATCAGTTATTCTCAGGGGCCGTTACCGGAGGATTTGTTACCGCGTTTAAGCTGTCCGGCTTTGATTTTGTGGGGGACGGATGACCCTTGGGAGCCGATCGCACTAGGCAGAGAATTAGCTAAATATCCGGCTGTTGAAAAGTTTATTCCGCTGGAGGGAGTTGGTCATTGCCCGCAGGATGAAGCGCCGGAATTGGTCAATCCTATTTTACTCGATTGGATTAAAGGGCGATCGGTATTTACATAAAATTAGTGCATTTGCTCCTTTGGGTCAAAGAATTAGGATTATTGAACCGCGAAGACGCGAAGGACACGAAGGAAGAATCAGGAAGAAGTAGGAAGAAGTACAGGACTTACGCACTCCGACCAAAGAAACCGGGTTTTTTACCGAATCTACGTGTGAGCGCTCGATTTTAGTAAAAAAACCCGGTTTCTGATCCCTTATGCGTAAGTTCTGTACCTCTAAGAGCGTATAGTTTACACAAACAGGAAACTATCAGGAGTAAAGCCGCCTTGAATCACAGCTATTTGGTCAGAAGTACCAGCCAGAGTTATGGAATTACCAACAATATTGTAATTGGAAATACTCCCACTTAATTGAATGCGATCGATTCCCTGCTGAAAATCTTGAATCAATGCAAATCCGGTGCCACTATAGTATGTCTTGGTGGCATCTCCTAGCACAAAAATATCTCGACCCTGACCGCCAATTAGCACATCTGTTTCATTACTTCCTGGTGTAGCACTCAATGGATTTACTCCAATCAGGATATCATTGCCACCCAAACCTGAGAGTGTATCATTACCATCTCCTCCTACTAAAGAGTTGTCTTGGCGGTTTCCGGTAAGGACATCTACATTGGCAGTACCTGTGACATTCACGAAATTCTCTACAGTCAAATTCTGAGTGCCAATACCCGGTATATTGTTAACCGCCAACCGATTCTGCGACAAATCCACATCAATAGAAGCTGTGCCGCTACCTGTAGAAGCATCGATCGTATTAATCTGTCCCAAAGGAGCAATTATCTGCTCTATATTTTGCAGGGTATCAGTACCAGCGGTGCCTTTATCTACAATACCTTGAGCCTTAGCAGTAATGGCGCTGCGAAGGGAAAGATAGCTAATTGTATCCGTGCCTAATCCTCCAATGATGCTATCAGTGCCGCTACTACCTAGGAAGAAGTTATCTAAACTATCTCCGGTAATATTGTCGTTTCCGGCTGTGGTGTTGATACTGTTAGCTGGTGCTGGGGGTGGAGTTTGGTTTTGGGGAGGTAGGGCAGAACTTGTAAGTTGTCCGTCTTGGTTTTGGGGAGGAGGATTGCCCGGTTCATCTTGATTTTGGGGAGGAGGATTGCCAGGTGCGCCTGGATTTCGGGGAGGAGGATTACCCGGTGTACCTGGATTTTGAGAAGGAGGATTGCCCGGTGCATTAATTGAATTAGGATTCGGAAATAGTGGTGGCATGGTGTAATTCCCTTGATTAGTTTTTTGAGTTTGAAGCAGTTGTCAGGCTAAAGGAATGAATTCTCGATCGCCCTTTGATGTCGATACAATCATTAAGCTGGTTGAAAATGACATTTATCCCTGTGCTGGGATTACAGTTTTGTAATCTGGAAAAATTAGCGTTTTTCCGAATCTTGGGGTAGATTACGATCGCCAGGTGGACGCGGTGGAATGCCCAAAACCTTAATTAACTGTGCTTCGGTGACTCCCAACTTTTTCGCAGCACCGGGAATATCTAAACGAGGGGGCGGTGGAGGGGGCGGACAATTCTTGTCAGTTGGTGGTTCCGGGGGTTTAGCAGGTAGCCCCAATGCTTTGATTAACTCGGCTTCGGTGACTCCTAATTGTTTGGCCGCAGTGGCAAAATCTATACGGGGTGGATGTCTGCGCTCTTGACTGGGTTCGGGTGGGCTCTGGGCTAGTAGAGTATTAGAACTGAGATATTGCACCTCTGTCAGCAACAGGCTCTCCGGCCTGTTCCACAAAGAGTAAATTTGCTTGTGGAACGGGCATCTTGCCCGTTCTGGAAGGCAACAGGCTCTCCGGCCTGTTCCAC
>REAP01000158.1 GCA_004294385.1 Oscillatoriales cyanobacterium
AGGCATCTTGCCTGTTCCTAAAAAAGCAGTTAATGGGCAGGCAAGATGCCCACCCCACAATCAAATTAACTCCTTGTGGAACAGGCATCTTGCCTGTTCCTAAAAAGCAGTTAATGGCAGGCAAGATGCCCGCCCCACAATCCAATTTACAAACTTTTGGGATTTAATAATCCTGAAGTGCTTTTACTTCCATCGGGTGAGATTTGAGCGAACGAATTCCCGCCGCCGTCGCCTTCGCACCAGCAATAGTCGTAATAATCGGGATTTTGTAAGTCAAAGCAGTGCGGCGGATAAAGATGCCATCAGCGCGAGACTCTTCACCCGAAGGCGTAGTAATAATTAGTTGAATCTTCTCATTCTTGATCGAATCCAACAAATTCGGCCGCCCTTCATGGAGTTTCAACACCAATTCTACATCTAAACCTTGCTCTCGCAAAACTTTGCGAGTACCATGAGTTGCTACTACTTTGAAACCCAATTCTAAGAATTCCTTGACAACTGGTACAACTGCTAGTTTATCCCGATCGCGCATGGAGACCAAAACAGTCCCCGACAATGGCATCACTTGTCCTGCGCCCAATTGAGCCTTCGCAAATGCCTTACCAAAGTCTGTATCAATCCCCATGACTTCGCCAGTCGATCGCATTTCTGGCCCCAACAGAGTATCAGTCCCTGGGAACTTGGCAAATGGTAGCACAGCCTCTTTTACGGAAACGTGAATTGGGATAATCTCCTTAGTAAAGCCCAAAGCTTCTAAAGTTTGACCAGACATTACCCGCGATGCAATTTTGGCGAGGGGAGCTCCGATGGCTTTTGAGACAAAAGGTACTGTTCGAGAAGCGCGCGGATTAGCTTCCAAAATGAAAACTTCCTTTCCTTGAACCGCAAATTGAATGTTCATCAACCCGATTACTTTTAGGGCTTTTGCTAATTCGATTGTCTGGCGACGAATTGTTGCTACAGCTTCCTCGGAAAGTGTTTGGTAAGGGATAGAACAAGCTGAGTCGCCGGAGTGAATTCCCGCTTCCTCAATGTGTTCCATAATACCACCGATGGTGACATTACCCGTATGATCTGCGATCGCATCTACATCGACTTCGATCGCATTCTCCAAGAACTTGTCAATTAAAATCGGATGATCCGGTTCTACCAGCACTGCGTAAGTCATGTAACGTTCCAATTCCGTATCGGAATAAACAATTTCCATTGCTCGTCCGCCTAACACGTAACTGGGGCGCACTACTACCGGATAACCGATGCGTTGAGCTACGATTAAAGCATCCTGAAAACTACGCGCCAAACCGTTAGCAGCTTGCTGAATATTCAACACGCGCAGAATCTTTTCAAACCTTTCTCTATCTTCAGCGCTATCAATTGAATCCGGCGAAGTTCCCCAGATTTTTGTTTGGACATCGGGATGATTTTCGAGAGCTTTCTGTAAAGGAATCGCTAATTTCAGGGGTGTTTGTCCGCCAAATTGAATAATTACTCCCTCTGGATTTTCCGCTTCGATAATGTTGAGAACATCCTCTTTAGTTAGCGGTTCAAAATACAGGCGATCGCTCGTATCGTAATCTGTTGAAACCGTCTCTGGGTTCGAGTTGACCATGATGGTTTCAAACCCATCTTCCCCTAGAGAATAGGAAGCATGGCAGCAACAATAATCAAACTCAATCCCCTGTCCGATGCGGTTCGGCCCGCCGCCCAAAATCATCACTTTTCGCTTAGTAGAAGGCAAAACTTCCGACTCCGGTGCGAGACTGTGACCTACTGGTGAAATCTTCTTTTCTTCATCGCCCAAGTCCCAAATTGCCGCGCCCACTTCGTAGGTAGAATAGTAATAAGGTGTAAGTGCTTCAAACTCAGCGGCGCAGGTATCAACTGTTTTGTAAATCGGGATTACGCCTAACTGTTTGCGGTAAGCGCGAACTTCATCTTCCGATGTTTTGGTGGCGTAAGCAATTTGCCGATCGCTAAATCCCAACTGCTTCACTTCAAACATTGTGTCTTTTGTCAACTGTTTGAGCTGCGTCCGCTTCAGGAACTTCTCAGTTTCCAGCAACTCCTGCATTTTGTCCAAAAACCAAGGATCAATTGCTGTGAGCTCGAAGATTTCTTCTACCGACATTCCCATCATCATCGCGTGACGAACGGTAAAAATGCGATCGGGATTTGGTGTCCGCAATCCGGCGCGAATTTGCTCCAAACTTGGCAATTTTTCCGGCTTGTCGCAACCGAAACCTGCGCGGCCTGTTTCCAATCCCCGCAGGGCTTTTTGGAAAGATTCATTGAAGCTCCGCCCGATCGCCATTACCTCTCCAACAGACTTCATTTGCGTCGTCAGAGTCGGTTCGGAACCGGGGAACTTTTCAAAGGCAAATCGGGGAATCTTCGTCACCACATAGTCAATTGTGGGTTCAAAACAAGCAGGAGTTTTCTTGGTAATATCGTTAGAAATTTCGTCCAGCGTGTAACCTACTGCTAATTTTGCGGCCATTTTTGCGATCGGAAAACCAGTTGCTTTCGAGGCCAAAGCGGAGGAACGGGAAACGCGGGGGTTCATTTCAATGACGATGAAATCTCCGTTTACCGGATTCACGGCAAATTGAATGTTAGAACCGCCTGTTTCAACTCCGATTTCGCGAATGATTTTAATCGAAGCATCCCGCAATCGTTGATATTCTTTGTCTGTGAGGGTTTGGGCTGGCGCGACGGTGATGGAATCCCCGGTATGAATGCCCATCGGGTCAAGATTCTCGATCGAGCAAATAATCACCACATTATCGGCTAAATCCCGCATCACTTCCAGTTCATACTCTTTCCAACCAATCAAAGATTGTTCGATCAGAATTTGCGATACCGGACTAGCATCAACGCCGCCTTGTGCCATTTCTTCAAACTCTTCTTGATTGTAAGAAATGCCACCACCAGTGCCGCCCATTGTAAAAGCCGGACGGATAATTAACGGATAACTACCGATTTGGTGACCAATTGCTTTGGCTTCATCGAGATTGTTAGCAATTCCTGAAGGGCAAACAGCGACTCCAATTCGCGCCATCGCTTCTTTAAATAGCAGTCGGTCTTCTGCCATTTCAATTGCCGGCAACTTCGCGCCAATTAACTCGACTTTGTATTTTTCCAGAACGCCATTTTTAGCTAATGCAACTGCTAAATTTAGCGCCGTTTGACCGCCCATTGTCGGTAAAATTGCTTGAGGTCTTTCTTTGGCAATGATTTGTTCGAGGATGGCTGGCGTTAGAGGTTCGATGTAGATGCGATCGGCTGTTTCCGGATCGGTCATAATTGTGGCTGGGTTGGAATTCACCAGCACTACTTCATAACCTTCTTCTCGCAAAGCTTTGCAAGCTTGTGTTCCTGAATAGTCGAACTCGCAGGCTTGGCCGATCACAATTGGCCCGGAACCAATTAGCAGAATTTTTTTTAAGTCTTGGCGACGAGGCATAGGTTCGTAATTAGTAGTTGGACAAGATTATTGATTAACTGGACATTTTGCATCAATTTTCACAAATAAGCTGTTCGGCATTTAAACTCCTGGCTGTCGGTGCGTCAGTATTATCAGGTTTTCCGTTTCAGCGTAAGGGTTATAGCTGACGCACCCTACTAGCCTCGTTACTGGTTTAAATGGAGAACAGCTTAGGAGGCTGAACCTCGCAACTTTTGCCGATTGGGAAAGCCCAGCAGCTAAAAGTTGGATTTAAAAAATGGTGCAATATCTGATCAAGTCCAAACTATTTTAATTGTTGCTGGTCATATAGTGTTGTATAATACAAATTGCCTGGTAAAATGCTTTGAACTTTCGGCTGTCAATGCTTTAACTCCCCATACACTGCTTCGCCTGCGATCGCACTTGCTATAACCTAATTTTTATTTTTATTGAGAGCAAATATTCCGGTAGGCGACCTAACTCCTCTACAGCAAGCTGTCAGCCCCTGCGGTCAGCCACAGGGACAAAAGCTCGGTACCTTGTAATTTACCTAGCTAGCCTTTTCAAGTAGCTCTTAATTTTTTTGATCGGTTGTCTCACCCACGGCTCCCATCTTATGTATTTTAGCTTTAATGCCGCCAGCCAATCAGAATTATGTTGAATTTTGTCCAGTTCATCCTTAAACGGTGTTTGAGACAACATCTCCATCCATAATTTATTCGGTTTAGCACTTTCCCAAGGTTTTGGTCTTGATATAAAGTGCATCACTTTAACTGACGCATCTTCAGTATCACAGTTATTCCATACCTGATCGAGTTTGTACCACCGCCCCGCTAAAACCGAATTTGATGTCCCTTGGTCGCAATCACACCAAAGATTATCTTTAGCGTTTTTCATCATTTTTTCCGACAGTTTTTCTTCTGTCCAAAGCTGCATATTAAAAACCAGCAAGCCAGCATTAAAATAAGGGTTTTTATCTTGAGAATTGTTCGGATTTCCCCAGACGTTAGGCGCTGCTGCTATGGGCATTCCTTGAAAGTCTAAATTCCACAATGGCTCCAAGCTTCCCAAAACAATCATATCACTATCGAGCCAAATCAGTCTTTCTTTGGCATTTGTATATTGCTCCGGCTCCAATCTAGCGTAAGTGAGTGTAGAACCAGAAAGCGACAGCAATTCATTGTAATTAGATTTAACTTCTTGCCATTCGATTTTATATTTACAGCACTTCTGTAACTGTTCCTTGTGCTGTGCATTCAACCCAGTTGATACAACAGTAATGTTAACCGACTGATTCGGATCTTCGCTAACATTAAGTTCTATGGATTTCAGCAGTGCTGCTATTCCTAAAATGTAATTATGATCGCCAATAATGGATATGTTCATTCCACTGATTGATGAAAGGGTATAGATAACTACGATAGTTTTTTATAAAACAAAAGTCAATAGGTTTTAAATCTGAGATTTTAGGGGCAAACCCACCTGCTGTACTGGGATCCCAATTCTTAGGCTTTTTCCTTCCGGCTGCGGATGAGGACGCTAATCACTTGCTTGGGATTTTCTGCACGTTGTAGCTTACGATGAGAGCTTTGCAGGGGAATCTTGCTGGGCTAGTTGAAAGTGACGCCAGATGTCGAGTAAAGTATAGTATTGTGCTAAAAGCTTAAAATCCCAAATCTAAGATACAAATATGGCTAGAAATCCCAGCGAATATTCCGTCCACCTGCTGCTTGAGGGCGGTCACCGCGAAGAAATCCGTTTTGCAACGCTGCAAGATTTTCAACTGTGGTATAGCAAAACCCTGGTTCCCAAACAAGACTCATCAGAATTTCTGAATGTCCCAATCAAAAATATTCAAGGCGAATACATGGTGGTTCGTCCTACCAGTATTCACGCAATTCGCGTAGAACCGATCTTTAGTTCTAGCCTGGAAAGATGATTCGATGATTAAGGGATATCAGAAATTGGGAATGAGAAATTGGATGCGGGGCAAGATTTTTCGCTATCAACTATTAACGATCGCCTTTTGTGTTTTGGCGATCGCCTTTGCAGTCCCCGTGGTTGCAGTTCCTCCGCTACAACCGATGAGTTTGACTCAGCTATCAGCGACTGAATCGGAATCGATCGCCTTTGACGCCCAAATCTGGGGCGAAAATGGTCAACCGGGAGACAAAGCATTGTTGTTAAAGTCGATCGACTATAGCCTGGGTTATCTCAATACCAACGCCGCAGCTAATGCTTACAGTCGCTATCAAGTAGCAGGCATTACGCGCGATCGGGTTCGCCGTTCCCTCGATCGCTTTCGCCAATTAGTCATCAACTCAACCACACCAGCACAACTACAACAATCTGTCAAGCAAGAATTTGTATTTTACAAATCCATAGGCAAAGACAGCAAAGGAACAGTAGCATTTACCGGCTATTTTGAGCCAACCTACGCAGCATCCAGAACCCCCACCGCCGAATATCGGTATCCCCTGTATCGCGTGCCATCGAACATGGCATCTTGGGCAAAACCTCACCCAACCAGATTGGAATTAGAAGGCGCAGATGCTTTGCAAGCAAGTAAAGGACTATTACGCGGACTAGAATTAGTTTGGTTGCGCGATCGCTTCCAAGCATTTCTCGTTCACGTCCAAGGTTCTGCCAGATTACAGCTAACAGACGGCGGTGTGATGACAGTCGGTTTCGCCGGCAAAACAACTCACAGTTACACAGGAGTTGGACGAGAATTAGTTAAAGACGGCAAATTTACATTAGAACAATTAAATCTGCCAAAACTAACCGAATATTTCGCCAATTCTCCCACAGAGATGAACAAGTATTTGCCAAAAAATCAAAGCTTCGTATTCTTCCGAGACACCAACGGAGTGCCAGCCACAGGAAGCATTGGAGTACCCGTAACTGCCGAAAGGTCGATCGCCACCGACAAATCCCTAATGCCACCCGGAGCCCTAGCATTAATTAGCACCAAACTTCCCTACCCAAACGCCGCCGGAAAACTCGAACAAAACGCCGTGAATCGGTACGTTTTAGACCAAGATACAGGCGGTGCAATCAAAGGTGCCGGTAGAGTAGACGTATTTATGGGCACCGGGAACCTCGCAGGCGATCGAGCCGGCTTCATCAACTCAACCGGAGAACTCTACTATCCACTTTTAAAGTAGATAAAAAAATCTCAATCCATCTCCATCCATCTCTATCCATCTGCGTTCATCTGCGTACATCCGCCTAAATCTGCGGTCAAAAAATCCCAACTCAAATGCTAAACAAAATTTGGCAATTCCTCAAACAACTAATACAGCGACTATTCAAAACCAAACCAACTCCCCCAGCCCAACAAAAACCAGTTCCACCAACCCCGACAGACACCGAATACGAAGCCAAATTCATGGAACTTATCGAAGGAGTCAATCAAGGCTGGAGTAGAGGAGATGTCGCCGGATTTCTCATCGCAAAACGCCTCAAAGATCCAGAATTAGCCGCTTGGTTGCGCCGATTTGGCGTTCGATTGCTAGAGGGCGAACATGAGGATGTCCCCGCTACAGATGCCATCGAATCGCTTCAGGAATTAGCGCACAGGCTGCTCTTATTCAGTACAATTCGTGACGGCGAACTGGGAAATGTTGCGAGGGAAATTAGCAGGCAAATATTAGCAAGATTTCCCCTACCGATTGTTGAAGATCATGTTGGCAATGGGAATGTGATCGAAGCCATATTTCTGGGGAATGGTTTGAGTCTTTATGACGACGAATAAGTTGCTACAGATATAAATTTTGGGTTACAACTGAGATGTTGCACCATTGACAACAAGCAAGCTTTTGATGAACAGGCAAGATGCCTGTTCCACAAGAAAATTCATCCTTTGTGGAACAGGCATCTTGCCTGTTGCTGACAATGGTACAGGATATAATTTATAATCCCAAATCCACAATCAAATGACACAAGTAATCGGCATTGACTTAGGCGGCACCGCAATCAAACTCGGCAGATTCAGCGCCGACGGAATTTGCCACCAATCCTTAACAGTACCAACACCTCAACCCGCCACCCCAGAAGCCGTTTTAGCGGCAATGGTAGATGCAATTTCTGAGCTCAATCCAGTCGAAAATGCTGTAAAGGCGATCGGTATCGGCACACCAGGCCCCGCAGATGCCACTGGTAGAATAGCCAGAGTCGCAATTAACCTCAAAAACTGGCAAAATGTCCCTCTAGCTGATTGGTTGGAAGCCAAAACTGGACTACCGACAATATTAGCAAATGACGCTAACTGTGCCGGATTGGGAGAAGCTTGGTTAGGTGCTGGTCGCCACTTTAAAAACCTAATTTTACTCACATTAGGCACTGGTGTCGGCGGTGCAATTATCCTAGATGGCAAACTATTTTCCGGTCATCAAGGTGCTGCTGGCGAGTTAGGATTAATTACCATCAATCCCGACGGCCCGGAGTGTAACAGTGGCAATCGTGGTTCCTTAGAACAGTACGTTTCCGTCCAAGCAATTCGCCGCGAAACGGGTTTAGAACCACTAGAATTAGCAAATCTAGCTAAGTCTGGAGATGCCAAAGCTATAGAATATTGGCAAAATTATGGTCGTTATCTCGGCATAGGTTTGGCAAGTCTCATTTATGTTTTAACGCCGGAAGCTATTATTATTGGCGGCGGAATTAGTGCAGGTGCAGAGTTTTTCTTGCCCACAGTTATCGCAGAAATTGAGCAACGAGTTCTCCCCAGTTCTCGCGAAGATTTGCAGTTATTGGTCGCTGAATTGGGCAATCAAGCAGGGATGGTAGGAGCAGCAAAATTAGCTGGGACGAAATGTAATTAGTAATTGGGAATTGGGAATTGGGCATCGGCCAAAGAGGGCATCGGCCAAAGAGGGCATAGTTTCTTCCTTCTTCGTACCCTGAGCGTAGTCGAAGGGCCTTCTTCCTTCTTCGTACCCTGAGCGTAGTCGAAGGGCCTTCTTCCTTCTTAGTACCCTGAGCGTAGTCGAAGGGCCTTCTTCCTTCTTCGTACCCTGAGCGTAGTCGAAGGGCCTTCTTCCTTCTTCGTACCCTGAGCGTAGTCGAAGGGAGTCGTATTTTTAATATATTCCTGTAAATTTAGATATTCATTAGGACTACTTTGGGGGGCGAGCACAATCTTCTGTTGACTGTCGGGCAACCAAAAACTTAACCGACCATTAGGTTCGCAAATAAAAGAGCTAATTCGACTCAAATCGATCGAAAACTCTTTGCGTTCTTGATTAATTTTTATCCAGGATTTTTTAGAATTGCGATCGAGCGTTTTCTTAATATGATCCATCACTTGCCTATAAGCATCAACATCTCCCTGGGAAGTGAGTGTAATCGGCAGACTGCTATTAGGCAGCCAAAATGTGACCCGATTGTTATCCAGTTCCTTAGAAAAAGAACTAATAGCATCAAGGTCTATGATGAAAGAATTTTTATCATAAATAAATCTAATCCAGTAAGCCACAACACCTCCTGAAACCTACGTTTCTTGATATTTGAGAATAGTTGAAAAATCCACTTTTCCAATCCAAGTCAATAGAAATTGACTCAATATTAAAGAATATTAGCATTTGGCATCGGAATTAATATTACCCGAAATCATATATCAATTCCGGTTGCACGGTCAGGTGATGTTGACTGTTGACTATTGACTGTTGACGGTTAACAGTTAACAGTTAACTTTAATTTACTATTCCGATGCAACCGGAAATGATATCAAGAGACTGATGCGTAGCAACTCATGTGGTTCTGGCAAATGTTTCAGCAACCAATTCCTCAGCCTGTGCTTCTGGAAAATCATGCTTTCTCTGGATGGTCGCCGCCTGCATAAATCCCTGAAATAATGGGTGGGGGGAACTAGGTCGAGATTGGAATTCGGGGTGAAATTGACTGGCGATGAAAAATGGATGGCTTGGTAATTCGATCATTTCTACTAAGCGGCCGTCAGGAGATGTTCCAGAAATAGCATAACCTGACTCTAAGAAAAGATTACGATATGCGTTGTTGAACTCATACCGATGGCGATGCCTCTCATAAATTACTTCTTTCTGATAAAGTTTGAAAGCTAGGGTGTCTGGGTTGACGCGACACGGATACAAACCAAGTCGCATTGTGCCACCCAAATCTATCACATCTTGCTGTTCAGGCAATAAGTTTATCACCGGATTTGGGGTATTTTGGTCAAACTCAGAACTGTTGGCATTCTCCAGTTGGGCGGTATTGCGAGCCCATTCAATTACAGCACACTGCATTCCTAAACACAATCCCAAAAATGGAATTTTGTGGTCTTTGGCGTATTGGATGGCAGCTATTTTGCCATCAACTCCCCGGATTCCAAAACCTCCCGGTACAACAATCCCATCCATCCCTTGGAGATAACTTTCGATATTTCCTGATTCTAAATCTTCTGAGTTAATCCAGTGTAGATTAAGGTCACTGCCGATCGCAATTGCTGCGTGCCGCAAAGCTTCCACCACCGAAAGATAAGCATCATTCAACCGCACATATTTGCCCACTAAAGCAATATCAATCTTATGGTTGGGACTGTAAAGGCGATTAACTAAAGTTTGCCACTGATGTAAATCTGGCTGGCGATTTTCCAGTTTGAGTAAATTGATGGTTTGTTCCGCCAAACCTTCCTGTTCCATCATCAGTGGCACTTCATAGATACTTTTGGCATCTTGAGCCGTGATGACGCATTCTTCCGGTACGTTGCAGAATTCCGATAGTTTCTCTTTCATGCCCAAAGACAACGGGCGATCGCACCTACAGACTAAAATATCAGGTTGAATGCCGATCGAGCGTAATTCCTTCACCGAATGCTGAGTCGGTTTAGTTTTCATCTCCCCAGCCGAAGGAATCCAAGGTATCAGCGTCACGTGCATATACACAACATTTTGCCGCCCAACGTCCTTGCGAAACTGGCGAATCGCCTCCAAAAACGGCAGCGATTCAATATCTCCCACCGTCCCACCAATTTCCGTAATCACCACATCAGGATTAGTATCCTTTGCTACACGATGAATTCGGTCTTTAATCTCGTTAGTAATGTGCGGAATCACCTGCACCGTACTCCCCTGATACTCTCCACGGCGTTCTTTATTAATCACCGCTTGATAAATTGACCCAGTGGTGACACTGTTGAGGCGAGACATAGAAGTATCCGTAAAACGCTCGTAGTGTCCCAAATCCAGATCGGTTTCCGCACCATCTTGAGTCACAAACACCTCCCCGTGCTGAAACGGGCTGAGAGTGCCGGGGTCAACGTTAATATAGGGGTCTAGCTTCAGAATCGAGACAGAATAGTCCCGCGACTTCAACAAACGGCCAAGGGAGGAAGCGACAATTCCCTTGCCAATACTGGAAACCACGCCGCCGGTCACAAACACAAATTTGGTCATACTAAGTTATCTAAGAGTTTCGACTTTAGATGTTTCAATGTCAGGTCACACTCAAATGTGACATAGGTAATCCATAAAGGCAATGGTTCGACTTCGCTCACCAACCGCCACGGGGATTGCCCCTACACCCCTTTGGCTAATCATTCAGGATTGTTATGTACTTGTAACCAAGTTGTCAAATCTGACAAACTTGCAAAATCTAATACAGCCTCTCCCAAACTCTCTAATTGCTCAACAGATAACTGACTTATACAGCCTTGGATATCGGGGGACAGTGCACCGAGACTACGCTCCAACTGGCGAGTAATTAATCGCAAATTTCCTTGTTTGATACCTTGTTCGATACCTAGTTCAATGCCTTCTGCCAGGGCTATTTTGGTAGCTAGACTAATGGAGCCACGCTGGTCTTCAATCCACATTTCTCGCTTATCTAAATCATCTAGTTCCTGAGCATTTAGATTCGCTGTACTGGCAATTGTAAAAGCCTGTTTCAGT
>REAP01000159.1 GCA_004294385.1 Oscillatoriales cyanobacterium
GATGTCTACAGGAGGTGCACCAATGAAGGCGACGATGTAGCAGATGGTGGCGCTCAAAAGTGTTGGAATCATCAAGACACCGAACCAACCGATATAAATGCGGTTGTCTGTGCTTGTGACCCATTCGCAGAAGCGTTCCCAGACGTTGGCGCTTTCGCGCTGTTGTAAGGTGGTTGTCATGGTTTTATGATTGCTGTATTTGGTTGTCAATGTTCAGATGATGTCTCTATTATTACGGCAACCACTAAGGTTTGTAAAGGGGTTTGGCGACAGTAGAACTGATGAACGTTATAAGCTGGGGTTATATGTATGCGAGCATTGGGCATTGGGCATCGGGCATTGGGCATCGGGCATCGGGCATCGGGCATCGGGCATCGGGCATTGGGCATCGGGCATAGTGACTATATATATGGGATATTTGGGATGAAGTGCGTGAGGTCAACTCTTCAATTCTTCAATTCTTCAATCCAAAATCTAAAATCTAAAATAGATTAATGCACCCTTCTCCTTGTATATTTTCTTTCTTTTCTGGTTCAGGCTTCCTCGATTTGGGTTTTGAGTCGATCGGCTTTAATGTAGCTTATGTAAATGAAATATTCTCCCCATTCGTCCAAGCATACCGTCACTCTCGCCAGTGTCTAAATTTTCCACAGCCCGAATACGGATACTGCGAAGGAGGGGAAGCAGATGTGACTCGACTTGTAGAGGGAAAACCAGCACTTCATTTGCGGGAATTGATGCAAGATGCTCGCAAGAATCACGAGATTATTGGATTTATTGCGGGGCCGCCTTGTCCTGACTTTTCAATTGGTGGCAAAAACCGAGGTGGGGAAGGAGATAAAGGCAAACTTTCAGCTTCCTACATTGAATTGATTTGCCAGCAGCAGCCGGATTTCTTCTTATTTGAAAATGTCAAAGGTTTGTGGAGAACTAAAAAACACAAAGCTTTTTATGACGAACTTAAAAATAAGTTGGCTGAGGCTGGATATTTATTTGTGGAACGTTTAATTAATGCGATCGAATACGGTGTGCCGCAAGATAGAGATAGAATCATTTTAGTCGGTTTCCGAAAGCATCTGGTCAAAGATATGGGCATTTCTTTAGATAAAAACAGCCAAATGTTACCTGAAGGTGTATTTCCTTGGTCAAGTCAGATTTTATATCCAAAATCAGAAGTTTTTTCTCATCCTTGGCCTGAGACTGATGCGTTTATCTGCGATAGTTTATTGCCTTGTCCTGATGGTATTCCCAAAGAGTTGACAGTTGAATTTTGGTTCCAAAAAAATGATGTTGTAAACCATCCCAATGCGGAACATTATTTTCAACCAAGAGCTGGGCTGAAAAGGTTTGCTGCTGTCGATGAAGGAGATGATTCTAAAAAATCTTACAAGCGTTTGCACAGGTGGCGTTATTCCCCGACTGCTTGTTACGGCAATAACGAAGTTCACTTGCATCCTTACAAAATTCGCAGGCTTTCTGTTGCAGAAACCCTGGCTATTCAGTCTCTGCCTAAAAAGTTTGCGCTGCCGAGTAATATGACATTGACGAATATGTTTAAGACGGTGGGAAACGGTGTTCCTTATCTGGCTTCGCAAGGTATTGCTAAAACAATTTTACAGTTTTTATCCAACTAAATCAGGACTTACAATTCCCAATTCCCAATTCCCAATTCCCAATTCCCGATTCCCGATTCCCGATTCCCGATTCCCGATTCCCGATTCCCGATTCCCGATTGCCGACATATCTCGTTTAACACAGAAGTGTTATAATAACTTGTTAAGGTTGACAACCTAGATTTTTTATTTGACTGCAATTCGCCATGACTGTTAAACCCCGCCGCTATCACATTACCACTTTCGGATGCCAGATGAACAAAGCCGACTCCGAACGGATGGCCGGCATTCTGGAAAATATGGGCTTTGAGTTTTCGGAAGACCCAAATGAAGCTAGCTTGATTCTCTACAATACTTGCACGATTCGCGATAATGCCGAACAAAGAGTTTATTCTAACCTCGGAAGGCAGGCTCATCGCAAGCGCAAGGAACCAGATTTGACTTTAATTGTAGCAGGATGTGTGGCTCAGCAGGAAGGTGAAGCACTACTGCGACGTGTGCCAGAATTGGACTTGGTAATGGGGCCGCAACACGCTAATCGACTTGAAGATTTGCTGGAACAAGTTTTCCAGGGAAATCAAGTTGTGGCGACTGAAGCTGTTGAGATTATGGAGGATATTACTAAGCCTCGCCGTGATAGTAAGGTGACGGCTTGGGTGAATGTAATTTATGGTTGTAATGAACGCTGCACTTATTGTGTTGTGCCGAATGTGCGTGGGGTTGAACAGTCACGAACACCGGAGGCAATTCGGGCGGAAATGGAGGATTTGGGCCGTCAAGGTTACAAGGAAGTAACTTTGTTGGGTCAAAATATTGATGCTTATGGTAGAGATTTGCCTGGGACTAAATCTGATGGCAGTAATCAGCATACTTTGACGGATTTGCTGTATTTTGTGCAGGATGTTCCGGGAGTCGATCGCCTCCGATTTGCTACTAGCCACCCACGCTATTTTACGGAACGCTTAATTAAGGCTTGTGCCGAATTGCCGCAGGTTTGCGAACATTTTCATATTCCGTTTCAGTCTGGAGATAATGATATTTTGAAGGCGATGTCGCGGGGTTATACTCAGGAGAAATATCTACGAATTATTGATACAATTCGCCGTTATATGCCTGATGCTTCGGTGACTGCGGATGCGATTGTCGGTTTTCCTGGGGAGACGGAAGCGCAGTTTGAGAAGACTTTGAAGTTGATTGAAGATGTTGGTTTCGATTTGGTGAATACGGCGGCTTATTCGCCTCGCCCAGGGACACCGGCGGCTTTGTGGGAAAATCAGTTGAGTGAGGAGGTGAAAGCCGATCGCCTACAACGGATCAATCATGTGGTAACAACAACGGCTATGGAACGTTCACAGCGCTATTTCGGGCGTGTTGAAGAGGTGTTGGTGGAAGTCCAAAATCTTAAAGATCCAAGTCAGGTGATGGGGCGCACGCGCGGCAATCGTCTGACATTTTTCAAGGGCGATATTGCTGAATTAGCTGGTAAAATAGTAGATGTTAAGATTACAGATATCCGTGCTTTTAGCTTGACAGGGGAAATGGTGGAAAATTGGTAATGGGGAATTGGGAATGGGGAATTGGGAATGGGAATACTGTCAACTATCAACTGTCAACTAAGTAAATCACATGACACAAAGTTCTGAACCTGATAATTTACAGTCAACTCCGCAAACAACTCCCCAATAAGTAGTCTTAAAGTGGCTTGTCTGTGCGTTAGTTGCGCTCTCTGCGTGTATATTTGTCAAAAAGTACGGGATATTGAAAAATGACTAAGATGCGGATAGGGCTGTTATTCGGCGGGCGTTCGGGGGAACACGAAGTTTCAATTAGTTCGGCTAGGGCGATCGCACGAGCCCTCGCTTCGGACGAAAACGCTACCAAATATGAGGTCGAACTATTCTATATCCAAAAAGACGGCCGCTGGCTGTCGGGAAACATACCTCAACAGGTATTAGAAGCAGGAAAACCTCTGGAAATAGAACAACAAAAAGCAGAAAATGAGTCTCCTTTATCTCTCGAATTTCCTAGTTTTAATGCCGTAGATGTTTGGTTCCCGGTTTTGCACGGCCCGAACGGCGAAGACGGTACGGTGCAAGGGTTGCTGAAATTAATGCAAATTCCGTTTGTCGGTTCCGGGGTTTTAGGTTCGGCGATGGGAATGGATAAAATTGCGATGAAAATGGCTTTTGCTCACGCAGGTTTACCGCAGGTAAAATACATCGCTGTCAACCGTTCCCAAATCTGGTCAAATCCTTGTGTTTTCCCGAAACTGTGCGACCAAATTGAGGAAACTCTGGGTTATCCTTGCTTTGTGAAACCTGCAAATTTGGGTTCGTCTGTGGGAATTTCTAAAGTGCGATCGCGCGCCGAATTAGAAGCAGCCCTCGACAGCGCCGCCAGTTACGACAGGCGGATTATTGTGGAAGCTGGTGTGATAGCTAGAGAATTAGAATGTGCAGTTTTGGGTAATGACAACCCCCAAGCTTCAACGGTGGGAGAAATTAGTTTTAATAGCGATTTCTACGACTACGAAACTAAGTATACCCAAGGGCAAGCAGATTTGTCAATTCCGGCAAAGGCAAGTAGTGCTATTATCTCAAAAATTCAAGAAATGGCAGTGCAAGCATTTTTAGCTATAGACGGAGCCGGTCTAGGGCGAGTAGACTTTTTCTACGTTGAATCTACAGGGGAAGTTCTGATTAATGAAATCAATACTTTTCCCGGATTCACTGCTACGAGTATGTATCCCCAACTTTGGGAAGCTTCGGGCATTTCTTTTCCTGAATTAGTAGACCGTTTAATTCAATTAGCTTTAGAAAGACACGGGGAGAAGTCTTGAATCGCCAATCTTAAACCGCGAACTTCTAACAACAAAAAATAAATTATTCCGCAGGTTATATATCCGTACCTGCGGAAACGAGATAACATGGTTATAGTAGTCAGCTTCTGTCTATAAATTAAATGAGACATTTCACTAAATTACCGCAGTGGTGGACTTATGGAGTGTTATTTCCCCTAGCGATACTCAACTGCTGGTTAGCCCTCCTAGTCTTTGAATATTTTCGCGCTCTGATTACTGTTTTGGTCATCGCTACAGTGCTGTCTTTTTTGCTAGATTACCCAGTCCGGTTTCTGTGCAAATATGGGATGAAGCGCGATCGCGCAGTTTTGTCAGTATTATTTGTTACTTTATTCGTACTGGTGGTTTTAGGTGTCACTCTCGCTCCGATTCTGCTGACTCAACTCACTGAATTTGCAACCAGATTGCCGACTTGGATAGTTTCTGGAACCGAACAGATTGAAACGTTCAACAAGTGGGCAGAAAATCGTAATCTACGGATTGATATTAGCGGTTTGACTACTCAATTGAGCGATCGACTTTCGGCTCAATTGCAGTCTCTAACCGGCGAAATTCTCAAATTTGGCTTGGGTGCGGCAGACAGTATTTTGAACTTCCTACTAACAATAGTCCTGACATTTTACTTGCTCTTACATGGCGATCAAGTATGGGAAGGTTTGTTTAAGTGGTTTCCACCCAAACTGAGTGTCCCATTGCGGAAATTGCTGCCACAAAGCTTTCATAACTACTTCGTTGGGCAGGCTATTTTAGCAAGTTTGATGGGAGTTTCAATGACTGTTGCCTTTTTAGTTTTGCGAGTTCCCTTCGGGCTACTATTTGGTTTAGGCGTGGGTGTAATGACTCTAATTCCATTTGGAGCACCTTTTAGTATTTGGATTGTCAGTTTGCTAATAACGCTGAACAACTTTTGGCTTGGTGTGACAGTTTTGGCTGTTGCTACAGTTATCGATCAAGTAATTGAAAATGCGGTTGCTCCTCGGCTGATTGGCAGTTTTATTGGCCTGAATCCTGTGTGGATTTTAGTTGCGCTACTGGTGGGAATTAAAGTGGGTGGAGTAGCAGGTTTGTTGGTTGCGGTGCCGATGGCTGGTTTTATTAAGAATGCTGTTGATACTTTGGAAACTTCAAGGAATCAGTCGAAAGAGAATGTAGGAGAGGGATAATAGTTTTGAGTTGAGGGATTGGGCATTGGCCAAAGAGGGCATTGGCCAAAGAGGGCATTGCAGGCAGAGCCTGGAAGGTTATTGGTAACAACTAACCAATAATCAATAACAACTGACTTCTGACTTCCTGATATAAAGATTTCGTGACTAATGCGGAATATCCGGGGGAGCTGCCGTAGTCTTTATTATCGAAGCGTGTGGTCAGATCATTTAGTGCTGCCTGAGCTCGATTTCTCAAAATCTCTCCTACAAAGCCGCAGACAGAATCTGTTTGAGATAGCGCGGTTTCTACCCCACGGTGTAGGGTAAATCCCACCAGACAAGCACATCTGAAAAATGCTTCAATTTAACTTAGAGAGCCTTTGGTTCTAACTTAATTAAATAGGTGTTACAAATGAAAAACCATAATTATAATTCTCGCTCTGACTCCCACCAAATCAATATTACGGAAACCAAAAATATGTCTAATCAAACTCATCACCATCGCACTTTATCTTTGCCGAAAAAACTTGCTTTTTTATCCCTCATTTTGCTCGGCTCTACTTCGATGGTTGGATGCAATGCCTTAACTTCCCAAGTTCCAGGAAGTTCTAATGCTATCAAAGGTGAAACCTCAAGTCCAGCGCCAATTTCAGTAGTGTCTACAAAGATATTGCCCTCTGAAGACTCTAATTTTGTGACAAAAGTAGTGCAGCAAGTTGGGCCGGCAGTGGTACGGATTAATTCGTCTCGTACAGTTCAGAATCAAGCTCCAGATGAGCTCCCAGAACAATTCCGTCGCTTCTTTGGATCGGAATCTCCCCTTCAACCGGGAAATCGGGTAGAACGAGGTTCTGGTTCTGGTTTTATTTTTGGTTCCGATGGTCGAATTTTGACTAATGCCCACGTTGTTGACGGTGCGGATACGGTGACGGTAAAACTAAAGGATGGACGGGAATTGGTTGGCAAAGTTTTAGGTATAGATACAGTTACAGATGTGGCTGTTGTTAAGATTGAAGCTAACAATTTGCCTGTGGTTAGTTTGGGTAAATCTGAGGAGTTGCAGCCTGGAGAATGGGCGATCGCGATCGGTAATCCTCTCGGCTTAGATAATACTGTTACTGTGGGCATTATTAGCGCTACAGGTCGTTCCAGTTCTGATGTAGGCGTTCCAGATAAGCGCGTCAGCTTTATTCAAACTGATGCTGCGATTAATCCCGGTAATTCCGGTGGTCCGTTACTGAATCAGCGCGGTCAAGTTATTGGGATGAATACGGCGATTATTCAAGGTGCTCAAGGATTGGGTTTTGCAATTCCGATCGATCGCGCGCAACAAATTGCTGAACAATTAGCCACAACAGGTAAAGCCGAACATCCTTATCTGGGAGTTCGGATGTTGAGCATTACTCCGGAAATTAAGGCAGAATTGAGTAAAAATCCCAATACCAAATTGAAGCTGACTGAAGATAAAGGCGTGTTAGTTGTGGGGGTTGCGAAAAATTCTCCGGCGGCACAAGCTGGAGTTAGTGTTGCTGATGTGATCAAGAAAATTAATGGTCAAGAGGTGAGCGATGCTGGTAGTGTACAGCAAATTGTTGAGAAAAGTACAGTAGGCAAAGATATCCAGCTTGAGTTGAGCCGTGACGGAAAAACTGTGAGTGTAGCTGTAAAAGCTGGTGCTTTTCCAGTGAATCAGAAGCAGCAGTAGAAGCTAACAAAATAGGATACCCAGAACCCCGATTTCTTTAAGAAATCGGGGTTTTAACAATTATACTCGGCAGTTGCATCGGAATTATTACTAGCCGAAATTAGGAGACCGCGAGTGCCTTAGTCCCTACAATGTTATTTTGGGGTAGGGACTAAGACACTCGCGGTCTCCTCTATTATTCCGGTGCTTTCGGAATGGCAACTAAACTAATAGAATTAGCAGGATAAGTTGCCTGAAAGCCAGTAGCGCTGACACCCAAATCGCTCTGACGGACGATCGCCTGCAAATTCGCACCACTATAAGTGTAAACTTGAGCTTTACCCGCCGCTGGAAATCCTTTCAAACTCAGGTTGCTGGTCAAATCTTTGCCAGTTTTATTGATAATTACTAGCGTTAGAGTACCATCACTGGTGCGATCGGCTCCGTAGATTGCCAATAGTCCTTGATCTGTGCTGTGCGATCGCACCCAAGTATCGCCATATTTACCACCCTTGCCATCGTAATTCATGTACATTCGGAAAGTATAGGCTGTCGGTTCCGAAGACTTAGGAGGCCCCCACAGCGTCGCTAAATCCACTTGTTCCCGCCCAAAGATCCCCAGTATATCGCCTTGGGCTAAGGCTCCATTCATCGACTCTATACCGCCCCAATTGTATTCAGTTATTGCCAGTTTTGTACCTGGATAATCTTCGTTTATCCACTCTCGAAACCGGGGAATAATTGTTAGTGGTGGATTCGATTTGCCAATCCAACTTTCATCAGTGTAACTAGCATCCCAGAGAGAACGAGTCGATCGCAGCCGCAGCGCTTGGATTTTGGCATCACCGGCGGGACAATTGGCTAAACAGCCCTCGTCCGCCGCCGGATAGTAGTGTTCGTCGAAATAGTCGAGGATGCGAACACCTTTCTGTTGTTCGTAAGCGCGCATTTGTTGCAAATACCACCGCGCAAACCAGATACCGCCGTGTTTTTCGCGATCGCCCTTAACGCCGGAATCCACATACACGGGCCAGCCAAAATCCGACGGGCCAAGTACCTTAGCAGTCGGATCTGTCGCTTTTACCATTGACGCATATTGGTAAGTGCGATCGCGCAATTCGTCATAACTTGTCGGTTCTGGATGAACATCGCGGTGAGTGTTTCCCCAACCGCTTGGTTCATTGTCCATTTGATAAATTTCCCACGGTTTTTGGAAAGCTGCGTCGCTAACAATACTAACATCAAGGCGGTTATTATTTGTGATTACAGTGCCGTCGGGACGCTTCCCATTGCCGCACTTATCGCCTTCGGGAAAAATGTAGGGATTGGTTTTTTCTTGCGCGCCGTATTTGGATACTCGAAAGCCGCAGTTCCAGATGCTCAATTTATTTACATAGCCAATCATGGGAATAGTAACGATGCTTTTACTGCCGTTTTTGCGGTTAGTTTTGACAATTTTATCTATAGAATCGCCGGGAATAGGATTTTTATTGTCGCCGCCACCCATGAAAAAGAAGTCATCACCAGCGTTGGAAGAATCGACTAGCCAGTTGTAGCGACTGGTGTGATTGGCGCCCCAGCGTTCGACTGGGATTCGCAATTCTTGGGCTAGGGCTGGATCTAGGGCATAATCATTCATACCATAGATGTCGGGGCTGATGGAATGGCGATCGGCTGCAACATCAACAGATAGGGTTAGATTGGCTGTTTGGGCGATCGCATTTTTGATATAAGCTGTGGTTACGGCGATCGCGAAAGCGGCGATTAAACCCAATAAACATAGGACAAGCCAACGAGGTTTATTTTCGGGAGACTGCAATAAAAATCGTGGATTCATTAATTTATGATATAGTGTTTAATAGAAATGAACTTAATCATTGAAATAACAACACAATCTACTAAAAAGGTTTACGATTAGGCGATAGAACGGCAGAAATGAGGATGTTTGTGTCAAATACAACTAAGTTATTTAGCATTAGTCCTCATGCAATAATTCATCAATGAATTCTTCCCGTTCATCCTCTGTCATTCCATCCCAGTCTTTTCCCCTTTGTGCCGCAGCCTGTCGCGCTTTTTCTGGGCCATCATGGGTTAACTTTGCCCAAGATTCCCAAGGCTGCATCAGCAATAGTTTTAATAATTCGTGTTTTTTGCGATCGGGTAATTTTTGAGCTAATTCAATTACTTGCTCATCGGTTAATGTTAATGTTGGCATCGATTCACCTCTCAGTAAAATCTGCTTTTTCAATACATCATAACACAAACAGCTATAGTCTTGGACGCGGGGGTTGAGAAACCGGGTTTTTTACGACAATATATCGTTCCCGTCACAGATTCAATAAAAACCCGGTTTCTTTTGCCACAGCGCCTAAGTTCAGAAACCGGGTTTTTTACAACAATATATCGTTCCCGTCACAGATTCAATAAAAACCCGGTTTCTTTGGACGTAGTGCGTAATTCCTGTAAGTATTCTTTGGCTTTGCTTCGATTCTTGAAGGCTGTTGGTTGGGCGACAGAAACCGGGTTTCTTCCTGAATCTGGGTGATGATGCGTAAATTATCGCAGAAACCCGGTTTCTTGGATGTAGCGCGGTG
>REAP01000016.1 GCA_004294385.1 Oscillatoriales cyanobacterium
CCAAAAATTTGTACAACGCGGCTAACTACCTTATCCGTCAAAGTTTTGTCTATGGATGGGGTTATATCAATTACAACGAAATGAACCGTTTGATGAAATCTCATCAAGCATACAAGGAATTACCAGCCAAGGTAAGTCAACAAACATTGATGATATTGGATAAGAATTGGAAATCTTTTTTTGAAGCAGTCAAAGCTTACAAAATTGAGCCGGCGAGATTCACTGGTCGCCCGAAATTACCGAAGTACAAAGATAAAGTCAAGGGCCGGAATATTCTCGTCTATACAATTCAGGCAATTAGTAGCAAGCAACTAAAGAAAGGAATTATCCAGCTTTCCGGTACGAATATCTCAATAAAGACTCTTGTAAAGCCCGAACAAATTTGTCAAGTTAGACTGGTGCCAAAATGTGATTCCTATGTGATTGAGGTGATTTATAATGCCTGTACTGAGCCGGAGTCCACCCTTGATGAAAATCAGAAAGAATCAGTAGCTAGTATAGATTTAGGATTGAATAATTTAGTGGCGTTAACTTCAAATCAGCCGGGATTTGTCCCTTTACTGATTAACGGGCGACCTCTGAAATCAATTAATCAATTCTACAACAAGCGTAAGGCGCAGCTACAATCTCAGTTAAAAGGAAATCGTCAAACCTCATCACGCCTTGGGCGCCTCACTCGTTGTCGCCATCAAAAAGTCGATAATTACTTGCACCACGCGAGTCGGCAAATCATCAATCTGCTCGGATCACAAAAGATAGGAATGCTAGTAATTGGCAAAAACCTACAAGGTCAAAGTGAGATTAATTTAGGAAATAAAACTAATCAAAACTTTGTCAGTATTCCTCATGCTCGACTAATTGAAATGTTGAAATACAAAGCTGAATTGATCGGAATAAAAGTAATAGAGCAAGAGGAATCCTATACTTCCAAATCGAACTTCCTGAATTTAGATCCAATTCCTGTGTATGGGAATATTGATGCTCACGATGTCACATTTAGTGGTTCGCGAATTAAGAGAGGATTGTACAAAACATCGTGCGGTCGATTGATTAACGCTGATGTTAACGGGTCTTATAATATTTTGAGAAAAGCAATCCCAAATGCCTTCTGCAATGGGATAGAGAGCTGCGTAGTTCAGCCAAGGCGGGTCAATCCGCTCGAAGTAAAAGCGAAGGGGGAGGGACTCAACGCCTCCCATGTCATGTCATAAATGCCTATACTTTTACCAGCTATTGATTTATGAAATTGCAAAAAAATACATTAATACTGATAGCCGCCGCACTGAGCTTAGCTGGGTTGGTTTCATTGTTCGAGACGCAAGTAGCCCCACAGGAAGAGGCGGCTAAGGATGAAAAACAGAGAATTTTTGCTTTTAAGCCCGATCGCATACAATTCTTTACAGTCAAAACTCCCGAAAACATCTTTACATTCGAGCGAGTCTATGCAGTGAAAGGAGGGAAGTCTAGTTGGGAAATGAAAGTGCCCGCGCAAGCACACGCAAATCAGGCATCAGTAGATTTTTTGTTAGATAGATTAGGGACAGGAAAGAGCGATCGTACAATTAACATCACTCCCAGTCAACTAGCAGAATTCGGTCTCGACAAACCCCAAGCTACAGTGACAGTAAAACTGGATAACCAGGAAACTCACCGCCTAGTTTTAGGCAAAACAGACTTTAGTGGCCGTTTCTTATACGCCCAAGCCAACCCCACCGAATCGCCATCTCAGACTTTTCCGGTGATTTTGGTGCCTTTCGACTTTAAAAATGCTACTCAAAGACCTTTGTCTGAGTGGAAAAAAACAGAAGAACCAAAACCAGACAAAAAACCAAAACCCTCTTCCACCGAAAGTCCTGAGAATCAATAGATGGCCGATCAATCTGAGATGCTGTACCATTCTCAATAAGCCTTTTATGAACAGGCTTTCCGGCCTGTTCCACAAAGAGTGAATTTTCTGGTGGAACAGGCCGGAAAGCCTGTTGCTGACAATGGTGCGCTCTGAGATAAAATCTAAGGAACAAATTCTAAAACCTCTCAATTCCAGCATTCCTCGCCTAAAATACAAAAAAGTTTAAGTTTAAACTGTATTAAAATAGCGTGCATTACCCCAGGAAAGGGCGAATATGTTTCAAACAGCACTCAACCAAGGTACGACAGCAACGGATACAGCGCTTGATGTTGAACTCCGTAAAGTCTTCAAGGTATTCAATGGCGAAACCGCAGTTCGCGGGGTTGACCTCGAAATCCATCAAGGAGAATTTTTTAGCATTCTGGGCCCCTCTGGCTGCGGCAAGACTACGACGCTGCGGTTAATCGCTGGCTTCGAGACTCCCTCGGCGGGCGAATTGATGATTCGTGGTCAGTCGATGACTAACACTCCCGCTTACCGCCGTCCGGTAAATACTGTGTTTCAAAGCTATGCTTTGTTCGGACATATGAATGTTTGGGACAACATCGCTTTTGGATTGCGGATTAAGAAGTTGGGGAAAGCTGAGATTGAGGAACGAGTACGGGAAGTTTTGCAACTGGTGAAAATGGAATCTTTCGCCACCAGGTTTCCTGGCCAAATGTCGGGTGGTCAACAGCAGCGGGTGGCTTTGGCGCGAGCTCTGGTGAATCGACCGGCGGTGTTGCTGCTGGATGAACCGCTGGGAGCCCTGGATTTGAAGTTGCGGAAGCAGATGCAGTTGGAATTGTCGAATTTGCATCAAGAATTGGGTTTGACTTTTGTGATGGTGACTCACGACCAAGAAGAGGCGATGAGTCTTTCTGACCGGATTGCGGTGATGAATGAGGGCCGAATTGAGCAAATTGGGTCTCCTGAAGAAATTTATGAGTGTCCGCAAACGGCTTTTGTGGCGGATTTTATTGGTGATACGAATTTGTTTGCTGGTAAAGTGGAGGCGATCGACCGATCGACTGTCACAGTTCGCACACCAGCCGGTCTGAAAATAGTCGTTCAGCAATCGGATATGTGGAATGGGGTGACAGACGACTCTGTAGTAGTCAGTGTCCGGCCGGAAAAAGTATATTTGAATCTTTACCAGCCAGAAGTTTCGGTCAACTGTTTTGAAGGGAGGCTCAAAAATATCATGTACATGGGCACTCACGTTCATTACGTGGTGGAGTTAACCACGGGCGATAAAATGACGGTGCGACAACCGAATACCGGCGGATCTTTTCCAGACCCGAACACGCCGATTTACGCTTACTGGGGAACTACTGATTGTCTCGTTTTGAGCGATCGAAAATAGTTACGAAGGAAGAAGGAAGAAGGAAGAAGGAAGAAGGAAGAAGGAAGAAGGAAGAAGGAAGAAGGAAGCCCTTCGACGTAGTTTATCCTGAGCGTAGTCGAAGGGCTCAGGGAACAAGGAAGGAAGAAGGAAGAAGGAAAAAAATAATTTAACCTTTTTCAATTACCGATTTCCAATTCCCAATTCCCAATTACCAATTCCCAATCCCCAAATCTAAAATCTAAAATCTAAAATCTAAAATCAAACTGTGCCTCCCACTAATTTACCAATTTCGAGTATTTCCAGGGCTAATTCTACACGTCGTCAATTTATCAAAAATTCGGCGGCGACCATCTCTGGCTTAGCCCTTTCTAGTTGTGGCTGGCGGCTTGCAGATGTACAATCTGCTCCTCCCGTCAAAGGTAATGCTGACCAACTTTTCATCTATACTTGGGCGGGGTATACAGATAAGGCTTTGCTCGATCGCTTTGCCGAAAAAACTGGCATCCGCGTCATAGCAGACGTATTTGACTCCAATGAGTCGATGGTAGCTAGAGTACAAGCTGGTGGTGGCCGCGCTTACAGCATCATTTATCCGTCTGACTACATGGTGATTCAGATGAAGGAACTGGGGCTGTTGAGCCAATTAGACCACTCAAATTTGGGCGGACTCGATCGACTCAAAAAGCAATTCCAAAACCCTGTCTATGACCCAGGAAACCGCTACAGCGTACCTTTGAGTTGGGGAACCACAGGCTTAATTTACAACAGCGAACAGCTCAAAGAAGCCCCGGAAGATTGGGACTATTTGTGGAAACACAAAAAGGAGCTAACCAGGAGAATGACTCTAGCAAATGATGTTCGAGAAGTGATGGGTGCTGCGTTGCGAATGCTGGGCTATTCTCTCAATTCTACGAACCCAGAGCAAGTGAAAAAAGCTTACGAAAAGTTGGTAGAGTTAAAACCGTCGATCGCATCTTTTACCACTGATGCTTGGCGGCCTCAAATACTGACAGGGGATTTGAAAGTAGCCATGTGTTATTCTTCTGATGCTAATGAGGTAATTCCAGATAACGAAAAATTGCGCTATGTTGTGCCAAAAAGCGGTTCTTCTCTGTGGACTGACACTTTAGTAATTCCTAAAGGCGCTCCCAATCCTGAAGCGGCTTATAAATGGATTAACTTTATGCTACAAGCGGATGTCGCTGCCTCTTTAGTAGAACGACTGAGTTTTTCAACTCCTTCGGAAGATGCTTTTAATTTGCTGACGCCGGAAGTGCGGGAAAATGAGATTCTTTTCCCTTCCGAGGCTACTTTGAAAAATTGCGAAGGTGTTGCTCCGGTAGGAAAGTTTATCGATGTGTACGATCGCTATTGGACTAAATTAACCAGTGGTTAATCTGAGTTTTTGCCAGAAATTTTATGTACATTTCGATTTACTGTGGGGTGGGGGCGGGTTTATGAGATTGTTTATTTTAGGCGATTATTGTTGGTGAACCCGCCCCTACATTACATTTCGATTTACTGTGGGGTGGGGGCGGGTTTATGAGATTGTTTATTTTAGGCGATTATTGTTGGTGAACCCGCCCCTACCAATCAAAACTGAAAACTGAAAACTATTTATTATTTATGGCTGTTTCTACCAAAGCTCCCCCTCCGATTCCTCCCAATTCTCCCTCGAAAGCTGAAACTATTTCTCCTTGGTCATCGTGGGCTGGGCCACTGGCATTGCTCGGCCCTTCTGGCTTGTGGCTAGCTCTATTATTAGTCGTACCCACTATAGTCATTTTCCAACTGAGTTTGGTGCCGAATATTAAGCCTGGAGATTTGGTAATTCCTTCGGGAATTGGCAATTATCTGCGAGTGTTTGAGCCTCTGAATTTGCAGGTGATTTGGCGATCGGTCTTTTTTGCAACGGGAACTACTATACTGTGTTTGGTGCTGGGATTTCCCGTGGCTTACTGGATAGCCCTCAATGTCTCGCCCAAGTGGCGGAATTTAACTTTGTTGGGCTTTGTTTTGCCGCTGTGGACTTCTTCGTTATTGCGATCGTATGCGTGGATTACAATTCTACGTCCTACGGGGGTTCTCAACTCCGTCTTGGCACTTGTAGGCATTCCTCCTCTAGAATTGCTAAATCAAAGTTCCGCCGTTCTAATCGGCATGGCTTATAGTTATTTGCCTTATATTGTGACAATTCTCTACGCTTCTTTGGAAAAATTAGACCGTAGATTGCTAGAAGCATCTCAGGATTTGGGGGCGAATCCAGTAGAAACTTTCTGGCAAGTGACAGTACCGCAGACGATGCCGGGAATTGCAGCAGGTTCTTTGCTAGTATTTATTAGTTGTTTGGGCGATTTTGTCGATCCTGAGTTGCTGGGCGGCGCTTCGAGCATGACGGCGGCTCGTTTGATTTACAATCAATTTTTGGGGGCTACTCAAAATTGGGGGCTGGGATCGGCTCTGAGTATGGTATTAATTTTTGCAGTGAGTATTGGAATTGCACTTTTGCTCAAATATGGCGATCGTAATGCAGTTTAAAGAAGTCATTAGTCAGTAGTCATTGGTCATTAGTTATTGGTTACTGGGTATTCGTAGCTCCTAACAAATAACAAATAACAAATAACAAGTAACAACAACCGATTACCAATTACCCATTACCGAGACATGGAAAATACTATCGAAAATCCACAGGAGGAAATACCCACCGATATGTTGTACTTAAAACCTAAATTTAAGATTTCTTGGCAAGTTGTCTTTGCCATTTTGATGTTTTTCTATATGTACCTACCCATTTTGGTACTGACATTTTACAGTTTTAACAAATCGCGTTTTAGCGCTGGTTGGGAAGGATTTACATTAGATTGGTATGTTAAATTATTCAGTGATACCCGCATTTTGGTGGCCCTGAGAAATAGTTTAACAGTGGCTGTTTGTGCAGTTGCCATCTCCGCCGTACTCGGTACTTTAATGGCCGTGGGTTTGTCCCGATATCGCTTCCCAGGCAAGAGTTTGTACCAGGGAGTTGCATATTTGCCGATTATTATTCCAGATATTGCCAGTGCAGTTGCGACTCTGGTATTTTTAGCAGCATTGGCTATTCCGCTTAGTTTATGGACAATTGTAGCGGCTCACATTGTATTTTGTTTGGCTTATATTGCCCTAGCTGTTTCTACGAGATTAGCAGACCTCAACCCATCTTTAGAAGAAGCTGCTTTAGATTTAGGTGCCACGCCAGTTGAGGCTTTTATTCAGGTTTTGCTACCTCAATTATTACCTGGGATTGTCTCTGGTTGTTTGCTGGCTTTTGTCCTCAGTATGGACGATTTTTTGATTGCGAGTTTTACCGCAGGTAGCGGGACTACAACTTTGCCAATGGAAATTTTTAGCCGCATTCGGACTGGGGTAAAACCTGATATTAATGCTCTGAGCGTGCTGTTAATGGTAGGTTCGGGAGGATTGGCGTTTGCTGCGGAGTATTTGCGCGGCCGCAGCGACCAAAAACGGGCTAATTAGGCAATTGGTAGTTGACTGCACCACTTCAAAAGTCACCAGTGACTTCATGGTTGATGTTTTGGAGGCTTGGTGGTTAGAGCATCCTCACCAAACTCGCGATGGCTGAGGTTGAAACGCAGATTCAGCGTCTGAGTGAATTCGAGGTCAACGACAAAACCTTGAATATCGGGAAATGGTTTATCGATATTTTTTATCGCCCGCTCGCCAGTATTGGCATGATTATTTATTTGGAAGTCCCTAACTCGCTTATTGGCAGGCTATAGCTTGGTTTCAAGAATCAGATAACCATTCCGATAATAAGATAACTGAGTACGTAATTTTAACAGCAATCTTAGTTGCCAAGGCCAACGCTTTGGATATAGCTGAAATAGAGACCAGACATCGATCAGATGCAATCCCATTTCTGTCACCTCTTGTTCATTCTTGGCATACCACTTATGGGATGCTCCAATTTTACCAAAAACCTTACTAACCACCTTTCCATAATTGCCTAAAATATCCATTACCAATGAAGCGCCTGAAAACCGAGATTGCATCTGAGAGATTAGCAACTGCACTTGATCTTTCTCAAAGTAGGGCAGTAAGCCTTCTGCAATAAATAAAATGTTTTCAGGTGCTACATCGGGCAGAGCATTCATCCAGTTAAAATCCATTACTGAAGCACTAATAAACTGGTGCTGCTGTGTCTGTGTATCTAGCTTATGGCGTAATTCAGTTACTATGGGTAAATCCAGTTCCAGCCAACGATAACTATTGTCCCCAATGCGGTGAAAACGAGTAGATAACCCAGCCCCCAATTCCACGACAACAGGATTCGCATGGTTAGCAATATGACGAGATGCTATTTGGTCATGATGGTAAGCTCGTACAGCAAAGCTAGTTTGGATCAGCTTTGGCTTACTACTATAAATTGCTTCTAACCCGTTATCCCAAGGCAATAGTTTGCTCCACTCAACAGCTAGTGGATCTTGAAAAATAGGATGAGGATGAAGTTGTTCATCAGCTCGTGCCTTCAGAGTCAAGAGCATAGTGCGAGACACACCTGTAACTTCTGTAATGATTGGAGACATATTATTTATATGAACTAATTTTTTTCGCGATTTTGCATCCCGTAATGATTGCCATTTCCATACAAGGAAACCAGCGGTCGCCTGCCAAATAAAAATTCTCACCTAGTTGCTCTAAGGGATAAGCTTTATTTAAGGGAAGTTGAGGAATAGCGTATTTCCAATACTGATGTTTGAGAACTTCATAGGATTTAAAAAAACTCTCAAAATGTGGGTTTTGATCGAAGGATTGTACTTTAAACAATCGCTTTCCGTAGCGAGTTATTCCAACAATTTTATGATTTGTATCTTTTGAAAATAAAATATCACTATTTTCGTAATTAGAATATTTTTCACCTTCGATCGCAAATACATTCGTATTTCCATAGGAAATGTCTGTTTGATAATTAGAGAAATTGGTTAGATCTATCCCTGGTATTGTAGCAACAACAGCGTCACACACATACTCTCGATCGCCACTACATAAGACCCATTTTTTTCCTTCTCTATATACCTTCGTGATCCCTTGCTCTAGTGCAACATGATGTTTGATTTTAGAGTACAACGTTTCAGGAAGGAGGCTCATTCCGCCTGCCAGACTCTTGAGAGTGAATTTTGAAGCCCCTAGTGCAGCAGCAGCTGTCATCAGACTAATATTTTCAGCCTCAGAGGATAACTGTTTTCTCAGAAAAGGTTTGACAAAGAGTTCTTGAATGTCACAATCTAAACTCTGATAAAGTTCAGATGATGTAAAAGGAGTCTGAATAGCCTTTAACAAGTATGGATCCTCTGATATAGTGTCAACAAAGCTCTTGTTATTTTTTGAATATACAGATAGTAATTGGTTACATTTTTGACAATAGTCAGCGACAGCATATTTGAGATTAGTAATAGAAGTAGAGAATGAACTATCTCCACCCATTTCTCGGAGGTTGAATAATTTATCATCCTTGACAAATCCCACTTGCTGATACTTTCGGTTAACAATTTTATGCTCCAATCCAAGCTCCTCGATCAAGGATAAAGTCACTCCATAAAAGTCATGAAAGTAACCTGCGCCTAACTCCACAGTCTCACCTGTGGAGTGACGGTAAGTCATCACACGCCCACCAACCCGTTCGCTTGCTTCAAATATCCGGAATTCAATTCCACTTTTTGCCAATGTATAGCCGCAACTTAATCCCGCTAGACCAGAGCCAATAATTCCAACTTTTTCTATTGACATTTGATGACTGATATCCGTTCCCTGTTTAGGGAAGTAAAGTTTAGACGTAGGTTGTGTGTTTTAATTAAATAGAAATGAAGGCATAGTCCTTCAACTAAGAGTAATCCAATAAATGAGCCCCAAACTGGAATACTGATACAGTTCAATTCGCTTAATATCTGCTCTACTACAGTTATAACCCCGTGCGTTCGTGTAGTTACACATTAGAAGATGGATGCTTGAGCGATAACTTTTTAGTACCAACGTACTGTAAATACGCCAGCGGTGACTGGAACGAAAATAATCTTACTGGAACCAGTGCATCTTGTCAATAAACACTGCAAAATCTCCATAAAGTTCCGCACGAGCGCAGGCTCTCCCGTACTTGTGGTGGAAAACCCTTTTTTTGGCAGGGGACAGGGGGGCAGGGAGCAGGGGGAAACCCGATCTAGTATGCCTTTGGTGATTTCAATAACTTTGACTTATCCCTCTTCTTTCACTTTCCGTAGATGAAAAAATGTAACCGTTACCAGACAAGAGTTTTAGTCCCAAGTGACGATTAAATCTATCATATTAGAAAATAAAGCCACAAATCCAATTCCAGTAAGAGTTTTAAAAGTTGCATTTTATTTTTGTTTTCGGAGAGTGACACAAAAGGGATATCACCATAACTCCCGGAGAGCCTGGATGTTAGGGTTGCTCTACTGGCAGTTGCCAAATTTATCCGGTCATGATATAAAGATTCAGGAAGCTGCTCCGCATCTAAATTTAGTGCGTAACAGCTTACTAAAAAAGATCCCATGTAGAAAGTAGAGGACAAAAATATGGCTTTGGCAGAACTCCAGAAGCGCAAGCTTCAAATTGCATTTGAAGGTTATGATTTTGATGGCAGTGGGGCGTTAGATGACAAAGACATTGAACGTGTTGTCAGCCAGACAAGTAAAATCCGAGGGATAGAACCAGGTTCCCCAGATTATGAACAGCTTAAGTCAGGATTTTTCCAAAGTTGGAATGAATTACAGAAAGGAGCGGATGCTAATAAGGACGGTCAAGTAACCTTAGACGAATGGTACGCATTTTTTGACAGAATTATTAACAATCCAACTGAGTTTGAGCAATACATAGCAAGTGCTGCAAACACAGTCACCCCTTGGCTTGATTCTGATGGAGACGGCAAAATTACTCTAGAAGATTACAAAGAGTTTATCATCTCTTTTAACAACTCAGGAAAAAGTGAAGCAGAGATAGCATTTAAAAAGCTTGACATAAATGGTGATGGTTTCCTCACACATGATGAGCTGAAAAGACATATGCAAGATTTCTATCTTGCTACTGACGAGAACGCTCCTAGTAACTGGTTTTTTGGTCGCTTATAATGAGTTTTCCAATTAAGAGTTTCTCCTGAAAACTTGTTATAGAACCCATTGGACATCTTTGAGGCTGCAAGCCTTGTAATCATCAGCCTCATCAAACACAGATTAACGTTCATGTGGTGTAGGGATGAAGCATTTGGGCGACAATCGCTCAGAACAACCCGATAGATTTTTGATGTCCAAATGCTTCATCCGACCCAACGTCGGCGATTTAAAAGATCTCAAATGGGTTCTATAGCACTACTTGCCGGTATACTTGCAAACTAGAAAATAGAAAACTTACTTTGTCAAGGGGCTTTGAGATAGTTGTTAATCCGCCAGCGAGGACTTTTCAGGCTATTGTTCCGATCGGAGATTAGTGCTAGTTTCATCAGGGGCTTTTGAAGTAAACTTACTGCGCCCGATCGCGATATTTAAGAGAACTATCGCTAGAACCGCAGGTTGGAAAAGTGCAGTTGGTGCCTCTAGTAAATGTAATACTTTCAGTAAAACTTTGTATACTTTGGCACTTTGGCTAGCAGTCAACATCACTTGCTCTACATACCACTGCATAAGCCGAGTCATCAGGTTTGGTTGACCTCCTTGAGTTGTAGGCCAACGGAAATCATCACCAGTTGCTATCAACCAAGGATCTGTGTTGACTTTAGCGAGCTGTTTTTGAAAATGCTTCCCCATACCTATCGCATCCTCATTAGAGCGATGTTGATATTGCTTTAGGCATTTGTCCAGAGTTAAAGCACCATTAGCAGCAGCAGTCATCCCCTGACCATAAACAGGATTAAAAGCACAGACAGCATCACCCACAACTAAGAAGTTTTCTGGTAACCGTGACATTTGTTCGTAGTGACGCAGCCGATTTTCTGTTCGCTGGTAGCCATAAATGGGGGAGATGGGTTGGGCATCTTTAATGGCTTCATAAATCTCTGGACTCCGCAAACTTTGGGCAAAGTCGAGAAAGCCAGCTTCATCAGTGGGGGGATAGTCTTTACCTACACCAATAAGGGTGACTATCCAGTAATTTCCCTCAACTTGATATAGTACACCTCCTCTTGGGCAATCTGGAGCAGAAGGTATTATATACAACACCTTGTAATCAAAAGGCTCTCCAGACAAGGACTGATACCAACGGCTAGAGTAACCCAAAAATGAGTTGATCGCTGTCTGAGTTGGTCGATCGTAACCTAAACTTTGGAACCAGTTTGGCGCATTTGAATTGCGTCCCGAAGCATCAATAACTAATTGAGCAGATAATTCCGCTTCTATGCCGTTGGCATCTTTTACCAAAACACCTGTAACACCTGTGTTGCTAGTGTCACTCAACAAGCCTGTGACAAAGTTTGCTTCTTTAAATTCCAGATTGCTGTAGGAATTTAGGCGCTGACGGATGGTGGCTTCAAGCAAATTCCGGGTACAACTACAACTTGTAATCTTAGAGGGGAACCGGGGGGCCCAGCCTCTTGACAACAACAAGCGATAATCTGCCGCCCAATCAATAGTTGAGGCTCCTTTGACAGCTAGTTCATCCTTTATTCCGGGGAATAGCTGCTCGATAATCCGCAGCCCTTGACTTAGGAGTACATGGAGTTGGTGAGATTGAGGAACACCAGGGCGGGGTATTGGTTTTTCAGGAAAGCGATCGCGTTCCAAAATGGTTACTAGATCGAAGTAGTCTGCCAGTACCCGTGCTGTTAAGAGTCCTGCAATACTGCCACCTATAACAATGGCGTGTCTACTGCTGCTAAGATTTTTTTTTTGATTGGTGTTGGTAGCTATTATGGAGTGTAACATTTAACTTACAGCGGTTCCCGCTCTTATGAGGTTATGATGTCTGCTTAATTTGGCGTAGTAGAGGTAGGACGATCGCTATTTTCAGGCGATCCTACGCCGCTTACAGTCCTTAAGTTGACACCAATGTATCCTGTCATATTAGCAACCCTTTAAAGACAGCTATCTATGACAGGAATTATGCAGAAGCTTTGTTTCGGCTAAAGCAATGCCCAATACTGCTATTTTGCTGGTAATTTCACCTTACTTGCCAAACCCAGTGCTTCTAGCACTTGAATTGTCATCCAAGTAAAGTCAATTTCCCACCATTCCATCCCGTGACGGGCCGAGTATTGATAAGCGTGGTGATTGTTGTGCCAGCCTTCGCCGTAAGTCAGGACAGCAACCCACCAACAGTTAGTAGAACTATCTTTGGTTTCGTAGGTGCGGTAGCCGAATTTGTGAGTGGCGCTGTTCACAAACCATGTGCAGTGATACACGAAAACTAAGCGTACAAATATTACCCAAACTACAAAAGACCAGCCTGCTGCTAAGTAAAGCAAGACGCCAAAGGCGATTTGAATTGGCAGAAAGTAATTTTGCAGAAATTGGTAAAATGGGTCGCTAGCAATGTCTTTTGTACAGCGGGGAATTTCATCGTGGGCTGGTCCTTTATAGAACATCCAACCTATGTGACTCCACCAAAAACCTTGCTGGGCATTGTGGGGGTCGATATCATTTTGGTCGGAGTGAGTGTGGTGTAAGCGGTGCAGCCCAACCCAATCAATTATTCCTCCTTGGCAAGCGAGAGCTCCGCAAAAAGCTAGAAAGTATTCTACAATTTTTGGGGTCTGAAAGCTGCGGTGGGTAAGCAGGCGATGCCATCCGAGAGTTATTCCCAAACCGCCGGTGATCCAGTGCATAAATACTGTTAAACCAACGGCTGTCCAGTTGAAGTTACTTGGAAGTAGGGCGAACAAAGCGCCGATGTGAACTCCGGCTAAAGCAATAATGTGTGCCCAGTTGTATTGGAGTTTGTCTTGCGTTGCAATTGTCATGCGGTTTTAGATTGAGGTTTTAAATTGGCTAAAATTCATATTTTTTTTGCTTCAATATCTATGATAGTACATTCTGCTCTTTATTGGTGGGAGCAGGCTGCGGATTTCTGTTTGATTTTCTTCAGGTTAACTGATATTGAAGCAATTTGATTATCAAAAATTGATTATTAGCCTTTAGTATGAGACTAATGGCTAATAATGTGTTAATTGCGATCGCAAGTTACTTTTCTGCTATATCTGCTAATTTGACTTTGGTTGCCAAACCCAGTGTTTGCAGGAGTTGAATTGTCATCCAGGTTATGTCTATTTCCCACCATTGAAGACCGTGGCGAGCGGAGTATTGAAAGGCGTGGTGGTTATTGTGCCAGCCTTCGCCGTAGGTGAGTACAGCTACCCACCAGCAGTTGGTGGAACCATCGCCGGATTCATAGGTGCGATAGCCGAATTTGTGGGTAGCGCTATTGACCAGCCAAGTGCAGTGGAATACCACTACAATCCGCATAAATACGCCCCAAGCCACGAAGGACCAGCCGCCTAATAAATAGATCAAGAGACCGAAGACTATTTGGATCGGGATAAAATATGCTTGGAGAAACTTGTATACTGGATCGTCGCTAATGTCTTTTGTAAAGCGGGGGATTTCAGCTCTGATCGGTATATCCGAGAGCATCCAACCCATGTGGCTCCACCAGAAGCCTTGATTGGAATCGTGGGGATCTTTTTCGGTGTCAGAATGTACGTGGTGTAACCGGTGCATTCCTACCCACTCGATGGGGCCGCCTTCACAGCAAAGCGTGCCGCACAAGACTAGGAAATATTCTAGCCATTTGGGTGTTTGAAAACTGCGGTGGGTGACGAGACGGTGAAATCCGAGAGTAATTCCTAGGCCACCTGTTACCCAGTGCAGGAATACAGCGAAGCCGACGGCGGACCAGCTAAAGTTGGCGGGTAGGAGAGCAAATAAAGCACCGATATGGAGAAAGGCCATAAAGCCTATGACAGGCCAATCAGCAGAATTTTTTTTGGAAGTTGCGATCGTCATGAAGATATTATGTTTACAAAGTAAGGGCCGCATCTACGCGATGGTCAGCAGCGCCCACATGAATGGTGAGCGAGGTATGGATGAATAGCGTTTCACGGCTACAGGAAGCAGAACAGGCACTCTTTCAGATTTTTTCTGGTATTGACGCGACAGTCAAGCAAAATCTTCAACGAGTCTTCCACGATGATTTGGGTCGGGAGACTTTGGACAGGGTGTTTGCCGAAGTGGTGGGTGCAGAGGCGGCGGCTGTGCGGGTACAGTTTGTTTCGGGTACTCACGCGATCGCCTGTGCTCTTTTTGGTATTCTGCGTCCTGGTGACGAAATGTTGGCAGTGGCTGGTTCTCCCTACGATACTTTAGAAGAGGTCATCGGCCTGCGGGGGCAAGGTCAAGGTTCACTGATTGAGTTTGGCATTAGTTACCGTGAGTTGCCTCTAACTCGCGAAGGAAGTGTGGATTGGCAGGCACTGAGCTCTGCCATTTCTGCGAAAACTCGCCTGGTTTTGATCCAGCGCTCTTGCGGTTATTCTTGGCGATCGAGTTTGTCTATTTCTGAGATTAAAAAAATCGTCACGATAGTCAAACATCAGAATCCTAACACAATTTGCTTTGTGGATAATTGTTACGGAGAATTTGTTGAGGATTGTGAACCTACTGCGGTTGGTGCGGATCTGATGGCTGGTTCTTTGATTAAAAATCCGGGGGGTACGATCGCGCCTGCTGGCGGTTACGTGGCTGGGAGGGCTGATTTGGTGGAAATGGCAACTTGTCGCTTGACGGCGCCGGGAATTGGCAGTAGTGGTGGCGCGACTTTTGATTTGAATCGGTTGCTGTTCCAGGGTTTGTTTTTGGCGCCTGGGTTTGTGGGTGAGGCGATGAAGGGTAATCATTTGACGGCTTATGTTTTTTATAAGTTGGGTTATCGGGTGAATCCGACTCCTTTGGCGAGAAGACGGGATGTGATTCAGGCGATCGAATTTGGTTGTCCTGATAAGTTGGTGGCTTTTTGTCGGGCTGTCCAGAAAAATTCGCCGGTGGGTTCTTATTTAGACCCGGTTCCTGGCCCGATGCACGGCTATGAGAGTGAGTTGGTGATGGCTGGGGGTACTTTTATTGATGGGAGTACGAGTGAGTTTTCGGCTGATGGGCCGTTGCGGGAACCCTATGTGGCTTTTTGTCAAGGGGGTACTCATTGGACTCATGTGTCGATCGCGCTTGAAGATGCGATCGAGGCCGTGGGGCCTGCTAAGTAAGTCTTGTAGTGAGGACGAGAGTCCTCTCTCTGGCTCATAGTCAACTCGGTTTTTTAACCACAGACAAACGCTGATGAACGCTGATGATTGATGGGAGGGATAAATGAGAATTAAAAAATTAGCTTTTTGGGATAATTTACGTGAGTGGCGTTTTGAACCGATATATTTTTCCAACTTGGCTTTATTAGTTGGCGTATCTGGTGTCGGCAAAACACAAATTTTGAAAGGAATTTTGAATTTACAACGAATAGCTAATGGTGCTTCATTAAACGGTTTAGCATGGGACATTACATTTTCGACAATAAACAATGTAGAATATCGCTGGCAAGGCGAATTTGAAACGCAAAAAATTCCTGCCATTATTCCTCATGAGGAAGACGAAATTAATAAATTTAGAATTGTTCGAGAACATCTATCCAGAGAGGGAAATGTAATTATAGAAAGAAGCAATAATGAAATTAAATTCAAAGGCGAGACAACGCCCAAATTATCGCCGTTTCAAAGCGTAGTTGAAATCTTAAATCAAGAAGAAGATATTTCACCTGTTCATCAGGCTTTTAATGAAATCATTTATAGCGATAATTCGAGCTTGTTAAATGGAATTTATGGTATGCCTGTAAGGGTACTATCGATAATTTCAAATAATAATTTTGCTTTAGAAAATGTTCAAGCAAGTGATATGCCAATTCTTCTGAAACTGGCTTTAATGGCTCGCCATTGTCCAGATATTTTTGAAAAAATAAAAACAAAATTTAGCGAGGTTTTCGAGCAGGTAGAAGATATTAAAATAGAAGCATTAGAAGATAACGCAAATCCATCTTTTACTCGCTTTCCTATTCAAATCAAAGAGAAAGGTGTTAACGATTGGATTTTTCAAAACAATATTTCGTCAGGAATGCTGAAGACTCTCATTCATATTGCTGAACTGTATTTGTCGCCCGAAGGCACGGTAATCCTGATTGATGAATTTGAAAACAGCTTGGGAATTAACTGTATCGATGTGGTGACAGATTTGATTGTGGAAAACAGAAATATTCAATTCATTCTCACCAGCCACCATCCTTACATAATCAATAATATTGGGATGGAACACTGGAAAATAGTCACTCGCAAAGGTGGGGTTGTAACTGTGATCGATGCTAAAGATTTGAATTTGGGAAAATCGAGGCATCAAGCTTTCATGCAACTGATTAATCTTGAAGAATATAGCGAAGGAATCAAAGTTTGATGAATCTGTATTTTTTGGTCGAAGGGGCTCAATCGGAAAGAAAAATTTATCCTGCATGGCTGGCTCATCTTTTACCAGAATTGCAGCGAGTTGACAATTGCGATGATGTGAATGAAAAAAATTATTACTTGATTAGCGGTGAAGGATATCCTTCATTATACAATTTCATACCGCCTGCGATCGCCGAAATTAACTCCAACGGAAAATACAGCTATTTTGTAGTGTGTCTGGATGCTGAGGAAAACACTGTTGCCGAACTTACAACTGAAATTGATAATTTTTTAGATGAGCAAAAGTTGAAATTAAATAATGCAGAACTTGTGCTGATATTTCAAAATCGTTGCTTGGAAAGTTGGCTGCTGGGGAATCGCAAGATTTATTCCAGAAATCCTCAAAACAAACCTTTGTTAGATTATACTAAGTATTATGATGTTTCTGTTGACTGTCCCGAAAATATGGGCAGATATCAAGATTTTAATACTCACGCTCACTTTCATGGAGCTTATTTGAGAGGGTTATTTGAAGCTAAAAATATTACCTATACTAAAAAAAGACCGGGAGATGTACTCAAGCCATTTTATTTGGAACAGCTTGTGGCCAGAATTCAAGTTGAGCCGGAACAACTGACTACTTTTCGTCAGTTCATCGATTTTTGTAACAAAATTAAACCGAAATTGCAAAATTAAACGATCGCACTTAAGAGAAAATAGCCCTTAAAAGGTAGAGACAGCTTCGCAAACTGTCCCTACCCAAGCACAAACAGCTAGGGATACATTTGATACTAGATTCAGATAAAACACTTTTATCTCCCAAAACCCAGGAAAATACCCTATGAACCCCCCCGCACCTGACGCCCGCTCTCAAATGACCGATCGCGATCGCGCAAACCTCAGCCGCCTGATCGATTACACATCCATCCAATCAGTACCCGAAATTTGGGCGATCGTCCAACAAAAATTCGGTCAAACCGTCGCCCTCCACGATCCCCACACCCAGCCCGAAATCAAGCTCACCTACACCGACCTTTACCAACAAATTCAACAGTTCGCAGCCGGCCTCCAAGCCCTCGGCATCGAAGCAAATCCAGCAGAACCACTCCCTCCCCGCGTCGCCCTCTTCGCCGACAACAGCCCCCGCTGGCTGATAGCTGACCAAGGCATCATGATGGCTGGAGCCGCCAACGCAGTCCGAGGTGCCACCGCCGACCCCGAAGAACTCCTCTACATCATCAAAAACAGTGGCTGCACCGCCTTAATCGTCGAAAACCGCGCATTACTCAAAAAACTCCAACATAGCCTCCCCGATTTGCCCATCCAACTCATCGTCCTCCTCTCCAACGAAGAACCAGAAGCCAGCCAAACCCTCAACACAGTCAAATTTTCCCAAGTCATGGCCACAGGGGCAAACCGCGCCCTCAAACCCAGCAACCACAAGCCTCAAGGCCTCGCCACTTTACTCTACACCAGCGGTACCACCGGCAAACCCAAAGGTGTGATGCTCACCCACGGCAACCTGCTACATCAAATCACAACTTTCGGCACAATTCTCCAGCCCGAAGCCGGTGAAGGTGTCCTCAGCATTCTCCCCAGTTGGCACGCCTACGAACGTACTGTTGAATACTTCATGTTTTCCCAAGGATGCACGCAAATTTACACCAGTATTCGCTACTTCAAACAAGATTTTAAAACTTACAAACCCCAGTACATGGTGAGCGTTCCGCGCATCTGGGAATCGATTTATGAGGCAGTACAAAAGCAATTTCGGGAACAACCAGCTAATAAACAAAAATTGGTTAACTTCCTCCTATCTGCTAGCCAACAATACATAGAAGCCCGTCGCATTTTCCAAGGATTAACTCTCAATTTAAAACCTGCTTCTGCTTCGGAAAAACTAATCGCCCGCATCAAAAGCATTCTATTGTGGCCAGTCCACGCCGTCGCCGAAAAACTGGTTTACCAAAAAGTCCGGGAAGCTACGGGAGGACGTTTTAAGTGGGCAATTAGTGGCGGTGGTTCTTTGGCCACGCACTTGGACAATTTCTTTGAAATATCGAATATCGGTTTGTTAGTCGGATACGGTTTAACGGAAACATCGCCGGTGTTAACGGTTCGCCGCCCTTGGCACAATCTCAAGGGTTCGGCGGGACAGCCCATTCCCTACACGGAAGTTAAAATCGTAGATCCTGATAGTAGGCAACAACTGTCGATCGGTCAACGTGGCTTAGTCTTGGCGCGCGGGCCGCAAATCATGGCCGGTTATTATCTTAATCCTGAAGCGACTTCAAAGGCGATCGACCCCGAAGGCTGGTTCGATACCGGCGATTTGGGCTGGCTGACACCGGGGAACGATTTAATTTTAACTGGACGGGCAAAAGATACGATCGTCCTGACTAACGGCGAAAATATCGAACCTCAGCCGATCGAAGATGCTTGTATCCGCAGCCTCTACATCGACCAAATTATGCTAGTCGGTCAAGACCAGAAATCTGTGGGCGCTTTAATCGTACCCAATGCAGAAGCCGTCCAGAAATGGGCAGAAACTCAGAATCCTCCCATACACGAAATTGACTGGAATAGCAAGAAAATTCAAGACTTATTTCGCCAAGAATTGAACCGGGAGGTGCAAAATCGCCCTGGATACCGCGCGGACGATCGCATTGGCCCGTTCCAGTTGATTTTGGAACCATTTTCGATGGAAAATGGGATGCTGACCCAAACCCTGAAAATTAAGCGCCCGGTTGTGACGGAACACTACCGCGATATGATTAACGGGATGTTTTGAAAATATTCTCAGGGCATCGGGAATCGGGACAAGCGACAGGGGATTGAAGACGGGGACAGGCTGAAGGCTAATAGCTTTTGAATAATTAGCAACTAGCAGTTAGTCGCATCCAATTCCCAACTCCCAATTCCCAACTCCCAATTCCCAACTCCCAATTCCCAAGTAACAAGTAACAAGTAACAAGTAACAACTTTATGGAACCACAATTACAATTGAAGCGATCGATTAACGTTAAAGTCGTCGTTACTCCCCGCTGGAAAGAAGAAGCTCAACAGCAACTCCAAGCCCAAATCAATCAAACAGATTCTCAGCTACAACAGCTAGAAATGCAAGGGCAGCGGATGATTTCTGAAATCCAAAAGCAAAGCCTGCAACCACCAGGTCCACAGGTAATGCAGCAAATAGAAAACATCCAAGGGCAGGTGAATCAAGAGAAAAGTAAACTGCTAGAACAAAAAAACCAAAGTCTGCAACAACTCCAACAAGTGCAGGTACTAGACCTAGAACAAGAAGTGAGTCAAGGTCAAATTGACGGTACATTCACTGTCGGCTTAGGAGAAAACTTGATTCAAAAAATGCAAGTAGAAGTTCTCCTCCGTGACGGCATAGTCGAAGAAATTCGAGGTGACATTTAGAAATTGGTAATGGGTAATGGGTAATTGGGAATGGGGAATTGGGAATGGGTAATTGGGAATGGGTAATTGGGAATGGGTAATTGGTAATGGGTAATTTGTGATTAGTCAGTTATTTTGAGTCAATAGTCATATATCTTCGGACTATTAGTTCAAAATAGTCATGAATTCCCAATTCCCAATATTCCCAATATTCCCAATTCTCAATTCCCAATATTCCCAATTCCCAATTCCCGATTCCCAATTCCCAATTCCCAATTCCCAATTCCCAATTCCCAATTCCCAATTCCCAATTCCCAATTCCCGATTCCCAATTCCCAATTCCCAATTCCCAATTCCCAATTCCCAATTCCCAATTCCCAATTCCCAATTCCCAATTCCCAATTCCCAAATACCTATTAGTAACTCAAAAGGACTTTTTACAAATGATTCGCGAAGTTTTCATGCCAGCCTTGAGTTCTACCATGACAGAAGGCAAAATTGTTTCCTGGGTTAAATCCGCTGGGGACAAAGTAGAAAAAGGCGAAACCGTAGTAGTAGTTGAATCGGACAAAGCCGACATGGATGTCGAGTCTTTCTACGAAGGTTATTTAGCAATAATTATAGTACCTGCGGGGGAAGTTGCTCCGGTGGGAGCTGCGATCGCCCTAGTCGCAGAAACTGAAGCCGAAATTGCCGAGGCTCAAAAACAAGGAACCGCCGCCCCAGCCGCAGCAGCACCAGCCAAAGCCGCACCAGCCGTAGCAGCTACAACTTCGGCCCCAGGCTTGCAGCAAAATGTCAGTCGCCAAAACGGCCGCAGCGTCGTTTCTCCCCGTGCTCGGAAGTTGGCCAAAGAACTTAAAGTAGATTTGAATGCTATCAAAGGTAGCGGCCCCCACGGCAGAATTGTCGCAGAAGATGTGGAAGCCGCCGCAGGTAAAGCTCAACCTGCTGTTGTTCAGCAACTGGTGACAGTCCCCGCATCTCCCGCACCCGCAGCGCCCGCACCTGTAGCAGCTAAGCCCGCACCACAGCCTGTTCCAGCAATGGCGATGACGGGCCAAACCGTGCCGATGAATGCGTTGCAAAATGCCGTTGTGCGTAACATGGCGGTAAGTTTGAGCGTCCCATGTTTCCGTGTCGGCTATACAATTACTACTGATAATCTCGACAAACTCTACAAACAAATCAAGTCGAAGGGTGTGACAATGACGGCTTTGCTGTCGAAAGCTGTAGCAGTAACTTTGCAAAGACATCCTCTGCTAAATGCTTGTTATGTGGAGTCGGCTATTCAATATCGGGCTGATATTAATGTGGCTGTGGCTGTGGCGATGGAGGGCGGTGGTTTGATTACGCCGGTGTTGCAAAATGCCGATCGCCTGGATATCTATTCCCTGTCTCGCACTTGGAAGGATTTAGTCGATCGCGCTCGTACCAAACAGTTAAAGCCTGATGAGTATAGCACGGGAACTTTCACTCTTTCCAATTTGGGAATGTTTGGAGTAGATAAGTTTGATGCAATTTTACCACCGAATCAAGGCTCGATTTTGGCGATCGGTGCTTCGCGGCCGCAAGTAGTGGCTAATGAAGAGGGTTTGATGGGAGTGAAGCGGCAAATGCAGGTGAATATTACTTGCGATCACCGAGTGATTTACGGTGCTGATGCTGCGTCTTTCTTGCAGGATTTAGCGAAATTGATTGAGACAAATCCTCAGTCTTTGACACTTTAATTAGTTAACTGTTGACCGTTGACAGTTGACAGTTCGCAGTTGACTGTTGACTGTTGACTGTTGACTGTTGACTGTTGGCAGTTGACTAAGGATATATTAGTTCCTTGCCTCTGGCCGGGAGCCGTTGTTGTGATGGATAATCTTTCAGCTCATAAAGTTAAGGGTATTCAAGAACTCATTGAAGCAGCCGAAGCTAGGGTTATTTATTTATCTCCTTATTCTCCTGATTTTAATCCAATTGAAAATTCTTGGTCTAAACTTAAAGTAAAGACATTTTACGTTCTCTTGTTATTAGCAGCCGCGACTCTTTAGAAATAGTCCTTAAAGATGCTTTATATCTTATTTCCCTTAAAGACATTCAAAATTGGTTTGTTCATTGCTGTTACTGTACCTCATGCGGTTGAAAAGCGTTGTAATGAGGACGGAAAAAATCTACGGGTGGATTATGTCTGCGATCTGGTCTAGCTATTTTTGGTAGGCTGTACTCAGCGCCCTTACAGTCTTAGCACTGAGTCGCTTTAAAACCAAACTAAGACAACAAACAAGTAAGAAGTAAATGACCAAGGTTATAGCTACAGGCCCCCTAAACAAAATAAAGTCAAAATGAATAAGGAACGTATTATGAGTCAGGAATAATTCAAAAGAAATATCTCCTAAAAAGCAGAGAGATAGAGAGTAAACTTTAAATTTTGTCAATAAAGAAATGAATAAAAGCAAGGTGAGACTTATTGAAATGTGTAAAATACTACGAATTAAACACCAATAGATATTGGCTGGTCCTTCAATAGCGAGGTCAAAAACCATACTCAAATAATTTAGATATAAAAGTGAAACGACAAAAGTGCAAGCTATTAATTCTGGAGACAAATTAAATTTTACCTTCCTAAAAGCACTAAGATAGATAATACAAGAACCAGAGAGTATAACAGTTAAAACTAAAATTGACAAAATTGCCGAGTAAGCACGAAAGTGGAATATCTCTGATGCCTTAAATAGCAATGTGGACAATAAAATACTACCTAGCATACAACCTATATAATTTAATATTTTGTCATTCAATATTTTATTAATTTTGTCTTTGATAGAGGATGAATTTAGTCCCATCCAGCAGCCAAAAGGAAAGCTGAAAGCATTTACTTTTGCCAAAAACATAGTTTCTGGGATAGAAATTAGCGCCAGCGATATCAAGAATAAAAATATTAATTTATGCTGATTTGAAAGGCCAAATTTGAAAGTTAAATAAAGGAGACAGTACCAGAATAAAATAAAAATTATAAACCAAGTTTTACCATCCAAGCTATACATAAAAAATAATATTCGTGGAATTTCAAGCAAAATATTTTGCTCGACTCCTTCTAATAATATTTTTAATAAAAGCAGCAATCCTAGAGCAAATACTATGGGAATTAATATCCTGGATACTCTTTTTAAGAAGAACCCTTTAATTCCTTTATTTTGCATAGATATAGATAATCCATACCCAGAAAAAATCAAAAAAATAGCAACTCCAACCATGCCAGCTTCTGACCAAATTGCATACAGAGAGGGTGAAGGTTCAGTGTAATAGCATAAGTGATTAAAGAGTATCAGAAGAATTGCAAAACCCTTCAACTGATTCGTCTGCAAAGAAGAGAGTGTATCGTCATTAAAAGACGGACGTAAAGTAATGAAAAATAAGACAATTAAACCAACTACCAAAAAAACATCGAAAAAAGGATTATCAATCTGAAGTTTAGTCTGATAATGATTCACGAATAAAGGTGCTGTATTCATATCAACTCAACGTTCTACCTGCCAGACGGCATTAATGATTACTGAATGCTCAAAGCTCATCCATGCTTAGTGTGGAACCAGATCTTAAAAAAGTTCATGTAAAATTCGGGCAATGAGATATAGAACACCCGGTGGCAAACTTCTGTTGGTCAGAGCTAACAGATATTTCTCTATACCTTGCCAGTAATCCAAGTCCTATCAAATTCCATACCTATGGTAGATGACAAGCTGCTTTGCTGTCAACAATATGATTTACACTCGCAAGCGGCAAAAGATGGCGTTAAGGTCTTGTCTTAAAAAACACTTCGGCTTATGAAAAAAGTAATAAGTTCTGGCCTAAATCCGTCCCATGTGCGATCTGACCGGTCAGATCGCAGCAAGCTGTTGAAAATGTTTGGCTTAGTGTACCTCATGTGGCTGCAAGCCGCTGTAATGCCTCTCTTAACTCATTAACACAAAAACCCCAAGGTTAACAGTCAACTGTCAACCGTCAACCACCAACAGTCAACTAATTGCCCGATCGCACCGTCAACACTTGCGGAGGCGTAGCATCCGGCGGATACAAGAAATCAACCTGCACCAAACGCCGCTCCCCCGACTTCATCTTCAAATTCACCAAAGGTTCCCCCTGCTGTCCCCGGCGCTGCACAATGTGGGTATATCGAGTCACAGTCTTTCCTTGATCGTCACTAAACATTACCCGCACCGTACCTCGGAAAAATATCCGATTTTCGGGAGGATCATAAAACATCAATCCCCCCGATTCTATATTTGCTTTAATCGGTGTTTGCATCTTAATACTCACAAATTCGGAATCGCGAGATTTATTATAAAGCGGAAAACTCAAGCTATATTGAATCCCATAATTACCATGAGCAAAATAAGCAGTATCGGGATAGCGAGCTAACATTTTAGCACTTTGAATTTGACCAGTTCCAAAAGTACCAGTGTCAGTAGTGCTCAAGGCATAGGAAAATTCTTCGCCGCGTTTCGGAATGCTTAAATAATCAGTTATTGAACTATCAGTAATTTTAGCTTCCCACTGAGAACCTTCAGCTACTCCCGCAACGCGACCATAAATTTTTTGCTCAAGACTTGAATCCTTCGCACTTGGTGTTAAATCTCTTGGCCCTGCTAAACCTTTGCTATTTAAAATATTTTCCCACTGTTCCAAAGTTGGATATTGTTCGACTCCTGCTCTAGTTTTGGGAGCAAACATTGCCAAACTAGCCACATAAACAAAATTGCTACTTGAAACTCGCATCAAGGTCGATCGACCATTAGAAGAAGGCGTGACATTCCCCACAGGTATCGGCAAATTCATCAGCATTCGGCTCTGATTGCCCGGTATTTCGATCGTAGCCGGTAAAATGTCTTGTCTGTGTCCCCGCAACACATCGCTCGTCATGCGACTCCCAGGCCCCGCAAACACAGTCCCGAATCGATTTTCTAAATAGGAAGGCAAATCTACAAACAAAGCATCAGGTCGAGTTAAATAACTCGCTCCTTGCAATACATTCAAAGTGACAGGTTCCGAGTTAGGATTGTAGACAATTATGCCTTGAAATAAGGTGCGAGTTTGTGAGCGATTTGCGGCCTTTGCAATGTGGTGAGCAAAAATATCAAATCTGCCTTTGAAGGGAAAGTTTAAGTGAGCGGAAGGTACTTGTTTTGATTGCTGCGGAAATGTCGAGAGCAAAATGCCTTCAGTTTGTACAACTTCTGGGCTGTTGCTGTTGAAAACCGGGATGTTGTCCAGTTGTCCTGGCAAAACGCGCACTTGCTGGGGCATCATCACGCTTTTTAGCGGGTTGTTGCTGGGCTGTGGCGGCAAATCCAGTTCGTTTTCGGGTACGGGGACTTCTGGCTGGATGATCAGTTGCTGTCGGGCGGGAGGTGCGGCGATTGTTTGAGCGAGGGGGAAAATTGGCAAAAACATTGCTGTAAGCGCGTTTAACTGGACTTGCGTTGATATTTGACCGATCCTCTTCGTTGGCGTAGCCCCCGTAGGGGCGGGCTCCGCTAACGGGCGATCGACACAAAATTTTACCACAAGTTGGTTGATATTTTCTGGGGATTTTGGGATTTTAGGTCAATAATCTAAAATAGGACTTTCTCCGTCAACTGTCATGCCGAGTCCTAGTAGTATGATTCATTCTAGTCAATCAGCTTGACAGCATACGGACTCGATAGAGCTAAATATATACCAAGCAAAACTATACAACAAGATATCCCATTTAAAATACTCAATTTTTCGCTAAGGATAGCCCAGGCAAAGAAGCCACTAAGGATTGGATCGAGTAACATAGTTACGGCTACAACTCCTGATGATAACTGGTTGAGGGCATAGGCAATCAGCCCCTGACCGATGACCTGACAAACCAGGGCTAGAGAAATTACAGAAAACCATCCCTTCCATGACATCGGAAAAAAATTATCAAGAGTAACTACTAGGACAGTCATAGTTAACACAGTGCCAATTGTAGAACACCAGAGCAGTAGAGTCTTGGTAGCAAACTTGCTGAGCAATTGTTCCATAATCAGCAAGTAACCCGCCGATAAAATCGCAGACATGACAGAAAATATGTCTCCCTGTAGTTTATTAATGGAGTCCCAAAGGTCGTGGATGCCGATCAATGTTGCTCCCGCGATCGCCATACTCATGCCAAGGAAGAATTGGCGATCGGGACGACGACCGAATAATATCCACCCTCCCACAGCAGTAAGTAGGGGAATCAAGGCATGAAGGATGATCGTAGAATTAACAACACTGGTTTGAGTCAGTGACCAAGCCCACAACAGTTGTTTACCCGCAAAAAAACTTCCCATTAACAGCAGAAGACCAAGTATCTGAATTGTATAAGGATTCTGTTCGTCAGCCTGCTGGTTATTGGATAGACGCTGATTTATAACAGATAGTCCATTCCATACTCCGAAGACTAGACTAGAAATCCAAAGGCGATTAAATATTGTCCCATTTGGACTGATTTCACCTTCACTCAATTTCATAAAAATGGGCGCTAAACCAATGGCAATAATTGCCATAAATAATAAAACAAAGGATGAAAGAATTGGTCTTTTGTCTGATAACGAATTTAAGCTTTCCAATTGATTATTCATGGGTAATTAAATATACTTAACGCAATTACTCCGAATCAAATATGCCCGTAGTAGTCACGATGAACTACGACAGAGTAGGCATAATCTAATAGTGTCCCCCAACTAAATACAGGAATATCAATTGCTTGTTGAATGGCGCGGGCAAACGGTTGCATTCCAGAACATTCTAAGAGAATAGCACCCATGTTAGGACAATTTTGAGAAAAATTAACAGCAACTTGTATTAATTCCGTTTGGATTTTATCATAATAAGCTCCTCTCAACTTCGGATCTGGCAACATATAGAGGTTAGTTAACTCTGAACAACCACTAGATTCTAATACTCCCTCAATAACGTAATTGCTGCCAGACTGAATACCAACTGCTTCTAAATGAGCACTTGTCAAAACATCTTTTGAAAAAACTAGAATACCAACTACTTGATTAGCACCAATTAGTTGTTGAGCAAAAGGGACTTGAAGTAAGCTGGACATAAAGACTGGAACATTCACATAGCCAGCTATTTCTTTTTGAAAGTAAGCGAAATAGCCACATTCTCCAGCAATCGCACGGCAGCCGATTTTCTCAAGTTTTTTGGCTGCTTGTTTAATGGATTCTAGATAGGAAGATTTATCTTCTTTGAAAAGCAAGTCTTTTCCACTTAAACCTTCAGCAATTTCGTATTGGATGGGAAATGGATAGGCACTGGCATTGCGTGTATCCCCCGGAAAACCAGGATAGATTTCGTCTAAAATAATGATACCCAATCCCATTCCATAACAATGGCGGGACTGAGAACTTTTGATGTAGTTGATGTTTAGATCTCGGCTTTGATACATTATTTTATCAAAAATTTTGGGTAAATACGCCGTCCCTTTGTAGGTGGCTTTTTGTGTAATTAACACACTTTGCTTCCGCGCACAAGGGGCGAGGATTCTACCTTATGGGGTGTGGTATTTTGTTTTTCCCGACACCTTACACCCCGTTCTTCGTCAATCTGTCATCTGTTTCGACCATGCTCTCTTGGTTTTGGTTTATAGTTAGTACAACCCGCGTCCGCTTGTCAGCGCGGTAATTGACTCCACACCTTTGAATCTGCTCTTGAGGAACTCAGCCAACCAGTAAGCTTCTTTTTCTGACAGAGGTTTGGTAATTGCTTGGTCTAGAGGAACAGTGTGATTTGGCAAAAAACCGCCTCTTGGTTTACCCGCTTCTACAGAACCCCAGATGGTTCTAAAAGCTGGAATATCTGGTAATTCTCGGCTATTAAAAGGAGAATACCAAACCCCCAAGAGTAATCTATTGTATTCGCCTTGTTCCACTTTCCAAGAAGAGCGTGCATGATAAACGACATGATTATTACATATTAGCCAGTCTCCAGGATCTAATGTCAATGTAACACCGACTTTTAGTCCAATTTCCTGCAATAAATCCATGCCTTTCTTCTGCTTCTCTGTAAGTTTCGGACATCCAGAGATGAATTGACTCAAAAGCGGATAGACACCGGAATGTTGAGTGGTAAATTTTCCTTTATGAATATGCCATAGTGGATAATTGATCCAACCATTCTCTCCTTCATATATCCGAGGAAGATCGTTAAATAACTCTTCAGCTATTTCGGGGTCTGACTGAAGCATTTCGTTGTAGATGGTGACAGCACTTGCCAAAAGATTTTCCCCTCCCTCTCTGGCTTGCCTGACGCATAATAGGCTAATCGTATCACCACGATCTGTATGTAATTTGTAAGAGTCATTAGACTGTTCAGCTTTGATGTAGTTGATGAACTGAGAACTGACATCTGAGTTTGATTGTCTAACAAGGGTTCCCATTTGCCCACATAATGCCATGTAGACCTCGATTACTTCTTCTTCCGAGTAATTCTTGACAGGAAACCCTTTTAATCGAACAACTCCACTACCATTTTCAAGTTCTTCAGAAATTCCTGCAAAAGTCTTTTTGAGTTTATTGAATTCAAGGCTCTGATTACTCGATTCTTTTAGAGTGTGAATGGTGGCTTCTATCTCTGCAATTTCTTCTCCACTAAACTGATAGTTCCAGTAGGGAGAATTGAAGAGTTCGTCGCCTTTCCAAGCTGCTGGGATATTGAGTGATTTCATGTTTTTATCCTATTTTACAGGAATAATCTTACCTGACATCCTAGATCCTTGTCAAGGATTATTTAGGGGGTGGGATTAGGATAGCAGGCGTGAATTTTATCTATTTCTGTCAAAATTTCTCCATCTAGTTCTATTTCGACAATACTAAGGTTTTCCCTGAGTTGTTCTATTGTTGATGCCCCAATAATCATACTATTGACAAACCAGCGCGATCGCACAAATGCTAATGCCAACTGAACGGGAGTAATACCGTATTGATGAGCCAGAGCGACATAGGCTTTTACCGCTTCCTGAAAATAGGGTTTGTGGTAACGCTTGTCAAATCCTGGAAATAAGTCCAGTCGCGAGTGTTCTGGAGTTTTTGAGAGATATTTGCCGGTTAAATGCCCAAAAGCTAGGGTACTATAAGCGATTAATCCTACCTTGTGAAAATGACAGGCTTCTGCTAGGTGAGTTTGAAAGACTCGATTGGTCAAATTAAAGGCATTCTGAATAGATACAATCTTGGGTAATCCCAATTGCTGCGCCAGATGAGAAAATTCACACACCCCCCAAGGGGTTTCATTGCTCACTCCCAAATAGCGAATCTTCCCCGCTTTAACTAAATCCGCAAACACCTCTAACTGTTCTAGAATCGGTACGGTGTCTCTTTGGTAATTAGGATCGTAATCAGAAGCACCAAATAGAGGAACGTACCGATCGGGCCAATGGATTTGGTAAAGATCGATATAGTCGGTTTGTAAACGCTTGAGACTCCCCTCAATGGCTCGTTGAATATTAGCCCGATCGATGCGATTTTCTCCGTTCCGAATCCAAGTTATTGGCAGAGTTCTATTTCCCGAAGGGCCAGATACCTTGGTGGCGATAATTAGCCGATCTCGTTGCTGTTTGCTTAACCATTTACCAATGTATTCCTCCGTTTTTCCTTGAGTTTCTGAACGGGTGGGAGCCGGATACATTTCTGCTGCGTCAATAAAGTTGACTCCTTGGGAAATGGCATAGTCTAGCTGCTGAACGGCTTCTTCTAGATTATTTTGTTGACCATAGTTCATTGTTCCCAGACAAATTTCGGATACAAGTAATTCGCTATCACCTAGCTTTTTGTATTGCATTGGAGTTAACTCTCTAATTTACTTATTAGTAAGTGGGCGTAATTAAACTTAAAATGAGGACGAATAAAAAAGACAAGTTTAAGCAAGCTCAGGATCATACTTGAGAAAAGCAACAATTTCTTGATAGTTTTTATTGGCTTGAAAAAGCCCCAGGATTTCTGGATTGCGGGGATAGCTTTTGAGAATAATTTTAGTTACCTTGTGTAACTCTTTGCTACTTCCTGTGATGGTTTTATAATTAACCCAATTCTGGATAAAATCAGCATCATAATTAATATCTAAAATCTGACAAATTGTCTGCATCGTCTTTTCGGGGAAACAAGCAAAATCTTCATAATGAATAAATGTCATACCATGACAGGATTCAATAAAATTAAGGTAGCCAGTAAGGTAATCCTCTAGGCTGATATGACGTAAATCAGGCAATCTTTGCATACTGTACCATTCATCAATGGGGTGTCGAACTGTAGCAACTTCTAAAAGATGAAATTGTTTCTGAAGGGCTTGATTGGTGCTTAAAATATGGGTTGGTGCAGTATAAGGAATGCCGAAAAAATCCAAATGATTCCAGTCCCTGAGTACCAAAGTTTGATTTTTTTCTTGGCCTTTTTGATAAATCAATTTAATGGAATCGGCAAAACTGATAGATCCTTCTGGATTAATGGCTTGGATTTCTTCAGTTGTCAGTAAATTAAACCAGCAATAGGCTTGCTGTAGAGGGTAGCGGTTTACTTCACTGTTAAGAGGATGAACTTCACTTAACAGGATAATATCTTGCATACAACCTAAACAACGACTGATAATTGTTCCACCACTTTTAGATAAATGGTGAATGATTCTAAGGGGAGGTTTCATAGCGTTGAAATAAACCAATTTAAGAAAACTAAGAAGATCAAGTCTCACGATTAAATTTTACCACAAGATCAAATTTTAAAAAGGAAAAAACTAAATTACCATCATTCAAGAAAGCAATGCTACCATCGTGACCAGGTTTGAAAGATAAGATTTTCATGGTTTTTGAGTTGATTTTTCGAGAATGCTGTTCTCAATTTCAGTCGTCTGGATCTTAATAAGCTAACTTTATGTATAACTTTCTCGCCTCATTAAGAAAGTTGAACCTAGGCAATTAAGCTAATGTTTAGGCTTACTATCGGTCTAATCTTGAAAATTCATACCTTAAACACCTAAAATCATCCGTACTGTAATTGACTTATCGACCGATCCATATTGCTGTTCATCGGGGTTAATAGATTCTGGATCTACATAGGTGCCAAAGATGCGATCGAAAATTGTGAAATAGCTACCCATGTTCTTCCCTCCAATTTGGGTGTGGTGTAGACTGTGATAGCGAGGTGTGACAAAAACCCACTCTAATATTCCCATCCAAGAACGCCATTTAGCGTTGAGATGTGTCCAATTTTCATGAAGTGCGCCAAAAAGCCCCACAAAAAACATCACCTCTGGTGGAATTGAGAGGAGTGGAAAGGCTATGAATCCAATTTGAAACAGAAATCGACTGGTAAGACTGGTTCTTTGAGCAGCGAGCCACCATAACTGTTTTGTGGAATGATGCCATTGATGGGTTAACCATAGATATTGATTATTGTGCATCCACCAATGAAAAATATAGTACCAAAAATCTTTCAAAAGGTATGCCATAGTCAGTCTTACCCATAGGGGAAAAGCAAGCACTTTACTCCAACCTACTGATTCCATCACTGATGGAGGGATAAACAGCTTTAAAATATAGGCATAGGCATAGGTAAGAAAGATGGTGAAGAAGATAGATATTAATGCCGCGCCAAACTCTTTGAGAAATTCAGCAGTATATTTAATCTCTCGTAAGGGATCTTGCTTTTCCCATAATGCCCAAAGAACAGCCCCAGTGAGAAAAGTCGCTAACCAACCGATCGCAATTTGTGTAATCAATTCTCCTCCTTAATTTGAATAACTATATTTTTTGATGATTGATGGTGTTAAACGCCCACAATCTTTCGCAGGCTAACTACAGCATTATCCCCAGATGCAAACTGGATCTGATCGTCAGTCAGTGTTTCTGGATTGACATAGGTACCAAAGAGTCGATCGAAGAAGGTAAATAACGCCCCTAAATTTTTCTGATTTGAGCCAGTTTGAGTATGATGTACACCATGAAAGCGGGGAGTGACATAAAACCACTCAATAACTCCCATCCAAGAGCGCCACTTAACATTGAGATGAATCCAATTGTCATGAATGATGTAATGAATGCCGACAAAAATCATAATTTCAGGAGGAATTCCCAATAAGGGAAAGGTCAGAAATCCAATTTTAAACAGTAGCACATCTGTCAGACTTTCCCGTTGTGCTGCCAGCCACCAAAGTTGGTCAATGGAATGATGCCAATTATGAGTTAACCACAATGTGTTGTTAGTATGTTTGAGCCAATGAGTCACATAAAAACTCAAGTCCTTCAACAGATAGGCAATCACGAGTCTTAGCCACAAAGGTAAAGACAATAGTCCTGTCCAGCCAATAAATTCCATCACTGAGGGAGAAATTGTCAGTTTGACCAGCCCAACGAAGAAATAGGCAAGAATGATACTATAGACAGCCGAAATCATGGCTGCACCAAATTCCTTCGGAAATTGAGTACGATAGCTGACTGGGTGTAACGGGTCGCGAATTTCCCAGAGCCAAAAGATTACTCCTGAGAGAAAAAGCGTTAACAATCCGATAAAAACTTGAAATATCATCTTTCTCCTCAATGATTATAGAGCATCAGGTCCAAAAATGGATAATCTGTATAGCCACGCTCATCTCCACCCGTAAAGGTATGACGATGATATGGATTCAAGTTGGCATTTAGAGCAAAACGTTTTGGTAAGTCAGGATTGGCAATAAATAGCCTACCATAGGCTACCAGATCCGCATCCCCATCGGCAATCACTTCTGCTCCCGTTTCACGAGTATAGCCTCCCGACGTGATTAATGTTCCGTGATAGAAAGGACGAAAATGGCGAACTCCAAGCTGTACCTTTTTTTCGGTTAGGTCATCGTGACTCCCTTTAATTCTGGGTTCTACAATATGGAGATAGGCTAAATTCAATCGATCGAGCTGAGTCACCACATAGTTAAATAAAGCTGATGGGTTGGAGTCATACATATCCTGGAAAGTGCTACTAGGGGACAGACGTACTCCCACACGCTCCGATCCCCAGACTGCGATCGCGGCTGCGGTAACATCCAGCAGCAGACGAGCCCGATTTTCAATAGAGCCGCCGTATTCATCAGTCCGCTGGTTGCAATTATCCTGAAGAAACTGATCGAGCAAGTAACCACTCGCACCGTGAATTTCAACCCCATCCGCCCCTGCGGTTATTGCATTCTGGGCAGCTTGAGCATACTGGGAAATTATTCCCGGAATTTCTGCCGTTTCCAAGGCTCTAGGGATGACAAAAGGAACTTCTTCCCCTGATGTGAGCAAGGCTTTTTCTTCCCTTGGGGCGATCGCACTGGGAGCTATAGGTAGTTGTCCCTGGGGTTGTAATGACGGGTGAGAACATCTTCCCGCGTGCCACAGTTGCAAAAAAATCCGTCCACCGCGATCGTGTACAGCTTGGGTGACTAACTGCCAACCAGCTATTTGCTCTTGGCTGTGAATTCCCGGAGTTTGCGGTAGCCCCAACCCTTGGGGAGAAATTTGAGTGGCTTCACTGATCATCAAGCCAGCCGTAGCCCGTTGAGCGTAATATACAGCATTCATTGGGGTCGGAGCACGATCTTCTCCTGCCCGTCTGCGCGTTAATGGGGCCATCACGATCCGATTTGGTAGCTCTATGTTTCCCAGTTTGAAGGGCTTGAGCAGGTTAAGAAGACTCATATAAATTACCTATTTCTCAATCAAAAGCAAATTTCATTCCTCCACTCAGCAGGGCTGCAATTTGATTTGTTCTTGTAGCACCTGCTCAAATTTTGACAGATCTACTTCAAAATCAGCATCCTCATCAAATTTACCATGAGTAAGAAAATAATGCTCTTGACCAAGCCCTTTAAATTGGGTAAAGAAAAACGGTGTTGGTGAACTTTCTGGATATAGAACAAATATTTTAATTTTCCCCGAAAATATCGTTGTGCCTAAACCCGCTCCATGAGGTGCGACAATAATCTCGGCTCGGATGAAAAGATCGACTTGCTCTCTGAATGACATATCTTCAAGAAAAACCGTCTTAAATCCAAATTTTGCCAAGTATTTTATTACCTGGTCTTCGTTAAGCACCCTGCGATGTTTCGCATTGGCACGGGAGATATAGATTCGTTCTGTAGGTTTTTCAATCGGACTGAGATCGAGTTTATTAAAAACACAATTTCTGAGATATTCATAGTATGGGGATGGCAGAAATCCATTTTCCATCCGACTGACAAAAGATGGCATCACGAGACGTTCTACCCTCACCCAAGTCCCTGTTTGAATGTAGATTAGATTGAAGTTTGCTGGCAGAACACATTCCAATAATTCTCTGTGGGTAGTTGATAAAGAGTTAGGTACCAGAACAGTCAATTTTTGAGTCGGTCTGGCAATAATAGTCGAGTATATTCTTGGCAAGGAATCGTATAAAAAATGCCAGAAATTCTCAGCCGAAAGTGAAAAAATGTGGACTGATAGGTCTGGTATCGGTTTTGCCCATAACAGCTTGAGGCGATGAAGATATCCTTGCCGCCATCTAAAAATTGTCAGGCGATACTCCATTCCAGAATCTACGACAACTTCAAAGTCTTTTGTGCATATAGTTCCTGTGCCAATATGAACATAAGCTGGAACAACATCACAGACAAATATTTCGGACCGATCGAAGTAATCATTATTGTAATAAAGACAAATATCTAGAAAATTGCGGTCAATCTGATTGGGTGTAAAGTCAACTCTTTCAGGTGGAAATAATACTTGAAAGTTTTCAATATTTTTACTTGAGCTATCTTTTGCTTGAAGGATTTGCTTTAGTTGTAATAATCGAAATATTGGAATAGATTCGAGAGTAGTCAAGATAAAATTATTCAGTTTCTCACCCAGTGATGCAGGGTTGGTGTTGCTGGATGAAGGGGGGATTTCGTGCGAAACCAAACTAGCCTTTAAGGCTATCAACTGTTGTTTTCGATTTGCACTGAGTAACGCCGGGTTTTGCGGAGAGTTGCTTGGTTGAGTCTCGATCATATCAGTCACGCCTTGAATTATCAATTATTGATAATAGTAATATATAATTTAAATACTTGATCGCAACTTCAAGATAAATTCAATACCTTTTGGTGGCAACTAAAGTCGATTTTTAATAGGCTATCTGTTAATGCGTAAGTGCCAGAGACAATATTTTTTGCAATTTCAATGGATCTACCCATGTTTGCCAATCTTCATCAACATTTTCACCAAAAATGTGCCAATGAATATGCTCCATTAAATTAGCAACGATCCAAGATGAATGATACCAATAGTGTTTGTTGTAAATTTCAATAATAATTGCCCCTGGTTTACAAAAAATTTGATTGTATATCCCTGCTCCGTGAGATCCAAGCACGACTTGAGCCTCTGAAAAAATTTCTATCTGCTCGACCAAACTCAGCTCTTCGCAGTGGATAATCTCAAAATTGTAATCTTTCAAAATTGGTAATATCTCGGCTTCATTGACGATTTTTCGCGAAGAGTTAGAACGAGATATATAAATTCGGCGATGGCTTGACCGATTACTTTTCCGATCTGCAACTGAAGCTAGCAATCTATTTCTCGTAGTCAACAGATGTGTTTTGCTTGGTCGCCCTGGATTTTGGGCTGCATGACAGAGAATTAAATTTTCAACTACAATGCTTTCTTCTTTGATTTTAACAATTTGGTCTTCCTGAATTCCTAACAGGTTTAGAGCATCAATTATATATCTGGGAGAGCCATCAGGAATAATAAAATTTAGATCGCTACTTAATGATTCTAGTAAAGCAAGCTTTGGTAAAGAATCCATCAGCCAGTGAGCATAATTTAATGTATGATTAGACAAAAGCGACACGTAAGTACCCGGCAATACTTGGGAACTATCAAGATTTTGCTTAATTTGCTCTAAGTTTAAACTAACATCCATGTTCTGACCATAAACAGATTGACTGAGAATTTCAAGATTAGATGTAACAACCAGTCCTTTGGCGTTGAGAACTGTGGCGCATGGAATAGTACATCTAAATGTTTCGGCAATTTCATAAGCTGTGATACAGTAAAGATCATAAAAATCTTTTTCCCTGGCGATTTTAGTACCGGCTAATTGTGAGCTAGGAGAATTATTAATGAGTGTTTCCCCATTCTTAATTACGTAAAATATGTCTTCCTCAAGTGTGTTTGAAGGTTTGCGAATCTGGACTATCGGTGTTTCAATTACCTCGAACAACCATTCATTTTTTTCAGCCAAATCCTTTAAATTTGTATCGATCATTAGTCCTGATTCTTTTTGCGAAATGTTCAGATTATTCAACAACAAAAAATATTTTAATTTGCATTAACTGCTCAAACCTACTCTTCAAATTACACATTTTATACATAATTCGTTAATCCATTCTCGATTCAAAAATTCTATTGGTTTCTCCTGAATAATCCTGGAAATTTCTTGAGGGTGTCCTGGTTTTGCCAGCGTAAATCCAGCCTTTTCAATGAGTTGAGTATTAAAATGATTAATTTGTTCGCTCTCAAAATAACCATTTGGGTTATGCGAACTGGATGGATACAACTGCTGTCCAAAGTCAACTCCTAATTTAGCCAGTATAGAAGAGACAAGAGATGTACCAGAGCGATAGCAACCGAGAACAAAAATTACCGATGTGTTTGACATATGGGTTGACTAATAAAAGTAAGAGAGGATAAAGTAAAATTTATCCATAACCTATAGTATCACATTGCTTCAAAATGACGGTTATTCTAAATATAATGTCAGCTTAAATTTGATAATTCCTCATAATAGGCTTTTAATAAACCTTCAGCGATTGACTCCCAAGAGAACACTTGTTGAACCTTTGGCAAATGAACTTTTGGTAATAGATGATCTTTCTTTAAAGTTACGACTTGACTAAAGGCATCAATAATGATATGTCGCAAATTGCTTCACCTGTCCCATTAAGGTTGTCATCGGATTCTGGTTGGTTTGAAAATTTTTAAATGGAGCAGTTACCAGCAAATCGTCCCAGTCATAAAATAAAACCTTTGACTTTTTTGACAAAACTATTAGCCACGTTAAGGCAGGACCTAACTGAGGCTGAAAGAGGTGAGCTATATCACAAGGGGGGTAATCATCAAGGAACTGCCTTAAAAAGGTAATCTTGAATGGTGTATTAATCAGCCTGTGGGATACACCATCTCGAACTTCTTCACGATCTTTCACTCCCAGAGTTGTATCCGTAGAGAATACTCTTACGTTATGCCCAAGTTTAGTCAAGGCAACAGCTAAATTGTGATAGCGAAAATAAGTACCTCTTCGCCAATTGTCGCAGTCATTTATGAAGTGAATAGTTAAGGGGGGCATGGTTTAGATTCCTCTTCTGGGATAGACAAGTAAAAGTTTTCAATTTCTATGTCAAATTGTGAGTATCTAAATCGGATTTAAATGCCGCTACTTCCGTATTCGGATCGAAATAAAAGCTCCATGAAGCGATTTTCCCATCCTCGTCTAAAATGATGTATTGGGCATCCTCAATCTCAAAAATTTTTTGGGTCTGCCTGCAAATTTCCTTGGTATGAGATATGATGCAGGCTTTATTGTCCTGAACGATGATGTCGATCAGCTCGTATTCTAAAAGTTCAGTGGTTTGTGCCCTGATCTCAAACGCTTCAATCACTGCCTTACGTCCGATTTTCTTGCCTAGATAAGGAATAGCTTTGTTGTATTCGTTTTGTGGAGCATAGAAAATAACCGATTCTGAAAGACCATTTATTACTGCCTCTATGTCATCCTTTGCTAGGCTCTCGCACCACTGCCTTAAAATTTGTTCTGCTTTTTCAGTTTTCATGTTAGCTATTTTGATAATTGAACAAATGTTTCCAAAGATTGATAATTGCTAATGTTCTACAGCTCATTGGCAGTCATAGACTTCAATAGTGCCTCGTGATTCTTGTTAACTTCTGCGGCAAAACGATCGAAGAACTCGAATTCTTGAAATTGCTCAGAACCAGTTTTATACCCAGCATCCCGCAAGTTCTGCCTGGTATCTAAGTCGTTGAGATACTGGAGTTGCTCCTGGGTCAGAGTCAGCCCAAGATGGCGATAAATTATGTCTATGGAATCGGTAATGTTCTGAGTGAGGCAATTAAAGGAGAAACAAATTTTCTGTTCTGGGGGTAAGCTCTCAAAAAAGTTAATCATTTGGGTGGCTGCTTCTGCTCGAAAAGTTCGCTGCATCGGCACCCATTCAGGAATGGTGGTCACATCTACCCCTGACTTACTGTAAGCTGATTGGCAAATCAGCGTAATGTAAGAATTCATAAACGGTTCGGATTCTCTAGTAATCGTCACAAATAAAGCATCGGGGTAAAGTTGTCTCATCATTGCTAGTCGCTGAAGACACTCATTATCTTTCGAGACATAAATGCGATCGCCTCCGCGTAAATAAAGAACCTTTTGAATCACTTTATAATGGGCTTTGAGCATCTTCTCTTGAGTCTTGAGGGGAAGCTTGTCAAAGTTATTCAGACTGTTCAATAACTTAGGATAAGGAAAGCGGTTGATCACATAGAACTGATGGAGAAAACATTCTTCAAACAAGAAGCCGTCATCTTCATAGTCATTCAGATAGCTGTAATGCATTTTCTCAACCACTTGTGATTGGCCGCTGTTTCCCCAGTAGTTCACTTTGCTCATTTGTTCCAAAAGACCAGTGGATTGGAACAGTTTCTGGAGCAGAATAGATGGATAACGCCACTCTAGCAATCGGATGGAAAAAAAAGTTTTTTCGTCAGAGGCTAAGGTCCGGTGCAGAAATGTTGTCGCACTGCGGGGCTGAGCAATGATGAAGATAGGTGTGCGAATAGCTTGGTTTCGATATTGTGGAAACAAGATTTCGTCAAGACACCAAAAAATTCCAACGAATGGGAGGCGTAACGTGTAATTGAGCAGATAACTGACCTGCTTTAGTCGATCTTTGAAGCCAATAGAACTCTCTGGGTCAAAAAGAACGTGTCGCCAGATACTAAAATAGGCTGGCCAATGAGGAAAAGGAGTTAGAACTACGGCTCCGATTAGGATAAGAAACACAATGAGAACAACAAAGAAGATCGAGATTAACATATCCAGATATGATTGGTTGACAACTACTTGCTAAACTTCATCTTGGCTCAATCTAACTGAAATAATCTTCTAAAGAGCCTTCCCTGACAGTATCTAGCGTAAAACAATGGAAACCACCTCCAAAAATTCTCCGATGCCGATGCCGCACTGGAATAGGGGTAAACCCATGCTTTTCTAGCGTTTTTATCAGCTCTGGGAATAAAGAATTAACAATGATTTTATTTTCATCGATCGACAAAACATTTAAATCAATGTACTTAGTCGTCAGGATTAAATCATCTTCTTCATATTCAGGAAAAATATTCTCATTTGGTTCAGGTGGGTAAATAATATCCCATTTTTGCAAAGCTTCTGGTAATTTGTCAAGAAACTGAGGATTCCGTAATAACAATGTGCCTGGTTTTAGGGGTAAAACAATACTGTCAATATGATTATCAGCAAACTGATACACCATGTGGAATTTGAATTTACCTTCAAAATGACGCTGCAACCACTGGAATCCTAAATAATGATTTTTGGTCGCCACATTGATGAGAATATCTTTGCCAAAGCGGATGCACTGGGCCGCATCAAACATCATTTCATGACCGATATCAAATTCAGATTCGATCTGCGGATAAACCTCCTGCATAGCCGGTACATTTTGACCAGAAATATAGGACGTATCAAAGGATCTGTCCGTCATGATCGGTTTGGGCATTGTTGTCCATTTCGCACCCCTTTGAAAATATTCATAAAAAATAGGTTTTAGTAAATCATTTTCAAAGTATCTAGCCCTGACTTGAGGGGGAGTTTCCAAAATTTCATTCCCCATAATGATAGCTTGATCGCGAACATTCAATGCGGGAATACAGGTAGATTTCCAATAAGGGGTTTCAAATTTGATCGCTCGATTTAAGGTAATTGGTCTGTGTACTTTAACTCCCAATTGGGTTAAAGTATTTACTAAATCATCAACATCTTCATTCAATTCTTCCAAGTATTGTTTCTTGAGTGGCTTGGTAGCAGAGTTTGCAGTAGCTGGTTCATCTTTCTTGCCATCCTCCCCATAGGAAGGATAACAAAATGCTGAATAAGCAACATCATGGAAAAAAACTTTAAAAGAAAGCTCTAAATCTTGAGTGTTGTAATTAATTGGCGATCCAACAATCACTTCTTTCAGGGGCGACCATTCGTTGAAACTGTTTAGCATACTTACACTGATTTTTTAATCGACTGGATAAGATTACCATAGTTTTGAGCATTCAACCACAGTCCGCTCAAAATTCCTCTAGAACATTGTCTTTTCGGCTCTCCCGCCATAACCATCATCTGTCACTATGCAAAAAGTCTTGCAGCATCTAAAGTCTGGTTTTTGGGTAGTATAAAGCACTTCAGCGTTCTGCTTGCAGTACCACTTCGCGATCGCTTGTCAGCCAATAGTTCTAGAATTTAGGACTAATGGGAGGTTTCCGCGTTTGACAGATAAGGGGTAATATAGAAAAAGTCTAATTATTTGTAAAATCAGAGTTAGGGTGATGTTTAGATTAAGAGTGCTTAGTAAAACTTAAACAAAAAAAAAGTGAACTTAGGGTATAATGCTTGCTTGTCAGTTAATCAGACTGTCAAGTTAGATTTTTTTTGCTAAAACTTCAGACAAATACAGAAAAGGAGAAACCAATGGTCACAAACTTTGAAAAATTGTCCGCCTCCCAAGACGGTATTGTCGATTCACAAAACCATAATCACCAGAGCGATCTAAAAATGCTAAGGTTGCTTAATAATAATAAAGATTCATTAAGGATGGATGACCTGGTACTTCTTTTGTATGGTCACTCGGCATTTCAATCTCTTTATGCTGGCTGTGAACTAGGGGTATTTGAACTGCTATCACGGCAACCGGAGCTTTCCCAAGCAGAAATTGGTCAACAATTGCAGTTAGAAGCCTATCCCATCAAGGCTTTACTGTTAGGACTAACAGCCTTGAAACTGATTCTAAAAGTTGACAATAAATATCGCAATAGTTTGGTGATTCAAATGCTGTTCTTGGAAGGCATTTGGCAAGAATTTTACGATACAGTTCTTTTTGAGGCACGCATTGTTTATCCGGGATCAATGGATTTCGTGGAATCCTTACGTCAGAATAGAAATGTAGGATTGAGACAATTCCCCGGTAAAGGCCCTGATTTGTATCATCGCTTGTCCGAAAACCCACCCCTGGAAACTGTTTTCTATAACTTCATGGGTTCTTGGTCAAAGTTGGTTAACCCTTTGCTTTTAAAGAACGTTGATTTTTCTCATTTTCGCGATGTGGTTGATGTGGGCGGTGGAGATGCCACTAATTCAATTTCTCTAGCTAAAGCCTTCCCCAATCTCAAAATAACGCTGATGGACATTCCAGCGAGTTGTCAAATTGCTCAAAAAAACATTGATGAACATCAGTTAACTGACAGAATTAATGTTTTTGGAGCAAATATATTTGTTGACGAATTCCCCCAAGAGCAAGATTGTTTTCTCTTTATCCATGTATTAGTAATTTGGTCTTTAGACAAGAATACATCATTGCTGCGTCGTGCTTATGAAGCCCTCAAACCAGGAGGTTCCGTCGTCATTTTTAATATGATGACCTCAGATGAGGAAGATGGGCCTGTGATGAGTGCCCTTGATTCATCCTACTTTGTTTCTATTCCCCATGAAGGAGGTATGATTTATACTTGGAGTGACCATGAAAACTGCTTGAGAGAAGCTGGATTCACGGAAATGAAGCGAATTTATTGCGATTATTGGGCTCCTAGTGGAATTATTGTCGCAACTAAATAGTCTTTAAGCGTATCTAAAAAGTCTATTGATTTATGAAACAAATTGAAGGCTTGAGACTCCCCACCTGGTTGCAAAAGATTCACTATGTTACCAATCCAGTCAGTTATTGGGAAAGTGCTTACCAAACTTATCCTGATGCTTTTTGGGCAAAAGGGATAGATTTCGGAAGTCCTCTGATGGTTTTCTATACGCCTGAAGCGGCTCAACAAATTATCGAAAATCGGCATGGGAATTTGACAACCACTTCCTTTGACAGTGAGTTGAGAGCCATTTTTGGAGACAGTTCTTTTTTTACTCTAGAAGGTGTTCGTCACCAAAGTGTGCGGAAACTGTTAATTCCTGCGCTACATGGCAAACAAATCCACTCCTATGGCAAATTAATTTGCGACCTAGCAGACAATTTGATGGGGGAGTTACCTACCAATAAACCCTTTTCGGCTTTAGATGTAGCGCAAGAGATATCAATGCGGGTGATGATTCAACTCTTGTTTGGTTCCTATCAACAAGAGCGCTATGAGCAAATTAAGCAACTGATGATTGGGATGGTGAACTTATTTGCTTCCAATATTGGAGGTATTCCTTTATTTTTTCGGTTTCTGCAAAAAGATTTAGGCCCTGCTAGTCCTTGGCGGAATTTTCTCAACCAACGCCAGCAAATGCAGGACTTGATTTACACGGAAATTGAAGAACGTCGCGCCCATCCAAATCCTGCTCAAAAAGATATCCTCGCCTTGTTAATGTTGGCTTGTGACGAACAAGGAAATCTATTAACTAATGAAGAATTACTGGGTCAAGTATTATCGCTGCTGTTTACAGGAAACGAATCGACTGCTGCTTCAATGGCTTGGTCGTGGTACAGAGTTTACCGCGATTCGGAAATTCACGGGAAACTGCTTCAGGAATTGCAAAGCTTGGGGGATTCTCCCGATCCGATCGGTCTTTTTCGCCTCCCTTATTTGAGTGCTGTTTGTAATGAGACACTCCGTATGTATTCGGTGACGATGTTCACGATTCCCAGAGTTGTCAAGACAACGACCCAAATCGATGGTTTTCAGGTCAATCCAGGGACTTTGGTGACTGTGGGGACTTACCTGTTGCATCAGCGCGAAGACATCTACCCGACAGCGAAGGAGTTTAAGCCAGAACGTTTTTTAGAGCGTCAGTTTTCACCCTACGAATTTCTTCCCTTTGGGGGTGGGATGCGTGGTTGTATTGGAGCGGAAGTAGCACTTTATCAAATGAAGCTTTCTTTAGCTACGATTGTCTCTCACTATCAATTAGAGTTAGTGAATCACCGACCTATAAACCCTCAACGTCGCAATACTATTTTAACCCCGATTAATTTAATGATGGTAAAATATTAAGACTATCTGCTGCGATCGTTAAATCTGATTTTTTTAACAGGTGATTACCAATAAACTAGGTTTATTGCCGATCGCCACCCGGTAGGATGATGTAAATAGGTCGATCGCACCAAGACGCGGGCTGGGCTGGCACTACGCACCTTACAGATGCCCGTCTGTGAGCCGTCACCCGATCGGGTGACGGCTCACAGTCCAATTCAATAAAATCTCAAATCGAATGACCATAATTTTAACCAACGACGACGGTATCGACGCTCCCGGCATTCAGGCGCTGTTGCAGGCGGTAAGTGGCAAAACTATGATGGTGGCTCCTCAAGGGCAATTGTCGGGCTGCGGGCATCAGGTGACGGCTCACAGTCCGATTCATGTCGATCGGCGATCGTCGATTGAATATGCTGTAGGGGGAACACCCGCAGACTGTGTACGCATTGCTCTGAATCACATTTGTCCAAAACCAGATTTCGTACTTTCCGGTATCAATGCAGGCGGCAATTTGGGCGTTGACGTGTACATTTCTGGTACGGTGGCGGCGGTGCGGGAAGCAGCGATGCACGGGATTCCGGGCGTGGCGATTTCCCACTGGATCAAAAGGCCTTGGGAAATAGATTGGGAAATAGCGACTCGTTGGACATCGCGGGTATTAGCGGATTTGCTGAATCGTGAAACCAAGTCTGGCTGTTTCTGGAATGTGAATTTGCCGCATTTAGCACCGGGAAGTGCGGAACCGGAAATTGTGTTTTGTCGCCCTTCTACTCAGCCTCTACCGGTGGTATACCGCCAAGAGGGAGAATACTTTCATTATGTGGGAGAATACGGATCGCGCGATCGGGCTTTGGGAACTGATGTTGATGTCTGTTTTGGCGGTAATATTGCGGTAACAGAGATATCGCTTTGATGAATTTGGGCGATCGAACTATATTTTTAGCATTGTTTGCCCAAAAAAGCGTAAAGCGATCGGCTCATCAAAACTTAGATATTTATACTTACCGCGATCGCTCCTCCTTCAAAGTATTGTTGCCAAAATTTTCATAAAAAATCACAAAACATCACATATCTTCAGAAATATCAAGTTAATTTTTAGCATTCTTCAAAGTGCGATCGCGATCCCTTCATTAGATATATAATTTTTTTATAAAGACTGAATATTTCTAGATAAACTTCAGCTATGGAGAATCAGACTTCTATGGAAGTAGCCGAGCTGCTCAAAGAATACGAAAATGGAAACAGAGACTTTGCAGGAGCCAACCTCAGCGGAGCCAACCTCAGCGGAGCCATCTTGGTTGGAGTCAACCTTTCAAAGGCTAACCTGTCGGGAGCTAACTTGAGTCGGGCTTATCTCACCAAAGCACAACTCAACGGCGCTAACCTTCACAGGGCAAATCTCAGTTTTGCCAAAATGAGCGAAGTCAGACTAGCGGACGCCGAAATGACGAAAACCAATCTCAGCGGAGCTTTCCTAGTCAAGGCAAAACTCCCCAGAGCTCAGCTCAGCGGCGCTCAGCTCATCGGTAGCAACCTGCACAGCGCCATCCTCTGGAGCGCCAATTTGTGTAATGCTGACCTGCAATTCATCAACCTGCGGGGCGCAAACCTCACCGGAGCCAACCTCAACTGGGCAAACTTAAGTGGGGCAAAACTCAGCGGTGCGATGCTCTTTGCTGCCCAATTAACAGGCATCTGTCTCCGAAAAGCATACCTCAACGGCATCGATTTGAGCGGGACGGATCTCAATGGTGTCAACCTCAGCGAAGCAAAACTCAACGGCGTCAACTTAGAAGGCTCAAACTTGTTAGCCGCCAATCTCAGCGGAGCTCAGTTGCGGAATGTCAAGTTGACGGGAGCAAATTTAACCAGGGCGAATCTGACGGGAGTTTCTTTGGTGCAAGCAAACCTCGATTGGGCCAGGCTGTGCTACGCAGACTTGAGTGAAGCCGACTTGAGGGAAGCAACCTTAATGGGAGCCAATTTGGAGGGTACTCTGTTAGCGAGAGCAACATTGTCGGAATCTGTGAGTCGCTATTTCTGCTTAACTGTGGCGGGCGCTGTCGCAGCTTGGCAAACGGAAACAATGACTGCCACTGGTTGAGGTGAATTAGTTACTTGACAGTTTTAAATTTAGATCGGAATCTCGATCGCAAATTCCGTTCCCTCTCCAGATGCAGAAACACAGCTTAACTTACCCCCGTGTTTTTCCACCACAATCGCATAGCTAATTGACAATCCCAAACCTGTACCCTTTCCCACCGGCTTCGTCGTAAAAAATGGCTCGAATATCTTATCAATCACCGACTGTTCCATACCCAGACCATTGTCAGCAATACTCACTACCAAATTCCGATCGTCCGATTTCTGCTAAACTTATACCAATATGTGCATGAAATTGTTCAACTTGTTTGACTTCCCACTCTCAGATTCCTAAACTTTGTTGTAGAGTATCTTGCATCCTCTGAACTAAATGCTCTTCTGCTAAATGAAGAATATTGTGAATTACTAAAATAGTTGGTAAAACTACACAACTCACGATCAAAATAGATAACTTAGTACGAAAACTATAGTTTGACCAAAGCTTTGCTATTAACATCTCCTTAACTCCAATTTTTTTTTAATATCGTACAGAGTCTTGAGTGTTCATATCTCGCCCTCAGAAGATGATTCACACATTCCTTCTGCAACTTTCCTGATAATGTCGCAAGGATCTACACCAATTACATGAGCAACTAACAGAAACTCAATTACATCTAATCGTCGTTCACCTTTTTCATATTTGGCTACGAAAGATTGTGGCTTTTTCAGAGATTTAGCAATAGATTCCTGAGTTAGTTGCGCCTCTTTACGAGCCACGATCATACAGCGACGGAATGTTTGATACTTATGGCTAAAAACAGATTTCATTGTACTTTGGGTTTAGCAGTGGATATAGGTTTTTAATATCCTGTTTTAGGTTTATCCCAAAACAGGATATTAAAATATGTTAAAAGGTGAGCATAATAAAAATTGAACAAAATACATCGCAATTCCGAGAGTGGCAGCTATCTTTACTTGCGGCCCTCGGTGCCACCATAATTTTTGTTGTCATCCTTCGGCTTAGCAACACCATCAGGTTGTTTCTTTGGCTTTTTGACTTCTTTGTTGCTTTTTCTCTCTTTTGACATAATGATTCCTCAATTTTCCGTCATTATAACATAGATTGAAACATCTGTTTGCAGTGTCAACACTCAACTGTCGATCGATCTCATACCAATTTAATCGGTCGCTGCACATATCTCGATCCCCCTAAATCCCCCGAATCGTTGCGGGGACTTTGATCGGAATCTTCTCCCCCCTTATTAAGCTATGCTTTATAAACATCTTTCTTAACAAGAAAGTTGACAAAAGTAACTACTTGTGTAGGAGCTATTGGGGCGATCACTTCTGATCGAATACGAATTCTGCTACAAAGAATGTTCATTGATGTCTCTCTCTCTTTCAA
>REAP01000160.1 GCA_004294385.1 Oscillatoriales cyanobacterium
AGCGGTCGCTAAAAATCTGATCAGATAGCGCGATCGCTTTTACTTTTGCCGATCGCACCCGAGAATGAAACAACCCTGGGTTTTAACCCCTGTCGGACTATCGGTTTTACCTGATTGTTGACACCAATGGGCACTGCCGTCTCCTCATTTCCCGATCGCCCAATTGCCCCAAACCGCAATAACTCTTTACAATAAAAAAAGAGCATCGAGGTTCCCAAGCGTGGTGAGGTATGCCCTCTTTGGCCAATGCCCTCTTTGGCCAATGCCCAATGCCCTCTTTGGCCAATGCCCTCTTTGGCCAATGCCCTCTTTGGCCAATGCCCTCTTTGGCCGATGCCCTCTTTGGCCGATGCCCTTTGACTTAAACAACCCCCCTTAAAAAATGCCTGTAAACCAAATTTCTCGAACCACAGCTTCCACCCAAACACCAACACTAGACTATGACATCGCCATCGTCGGAGGTGGGATTGTCGGCGCAACCTTAGCCAGCGCCCTCAAAAATTCCGGCTTAAAAATAGCAATAATTGAAACCCAAATCCCCGCAGCCGCCGCAGCCAAAAAACAAGCTTACGCAGTCACCTTGCTGTCGGGAATGATTTTAGAAAGCATCGGCGTGTGGGAACAAATCTTGCCACAAATCACCACCTTCGAGCAAATTAGCCTCTGCGACGGCGACTATCCCGGAGTCGTCGAATTCCATCGCCCAGACTTAGGAAATACTGGCAAATTGCCCGTACCAAAAGCAGCTTTAGGTTATGTCGGCGAACACCGAGTCATGCTGTCAGCATTGCACGAATGTTTAGCAAAAAACCCGAATTTCAGTTGGGTTTGTCCGGCGGAAGTAATAGAAGTAAAATATTTAACCAATTGCGCTGAAATAGAAGTCAAACAAAACGGTGAAACTCGGACAATTCGCAGTAAATTATTAGTTGCGGCTGACGGTTCGCGATCGCGCATACGGACATCCGCCAACATCAGCACTCGCGGCTGGAAATACTGGCAATCCTGCATTGCTATAACTATTAAAGCAGAAAAACCGCATAATGATATCGCCTTTGAGCGTTTTTGGCCCAGCGGCCCGATGGGAGTATTACCATTACCGGGGAACCGTTGTCAAGTAGTTTGGACAGCACCCCATGCGGAGGCAAAAGCTTTGCAGTCAATGGATGAAACAGAGTTTTTAGCTTTGTTGGAACAGCGCACGGGCGGGCTGTTAGGGCGCTTGGAATTGGAGAGCGATCGCTTTTTGTTTCCAGTGCAGTTAATGCAGAGCGATCGCTACGTGTTGCCCAGATTAGCACTAATTGGCGATGCCGCTCACTGCTGTCATCCCGTGGGTGGACAGGGCTTAAATATGGGTATTCGAGATGCAGGTGCGATCGCCCAAATCTTGCACCAAGCCCACCAAAAAGGCGAAGACATCGGCGATTTGCGAGTATTGAAACGGTATCACAACTGGCGCAAAAAAGAGAACTTAATCGTCTTAGGATTTACCGATTTTCTAGACAGATTGTTTTCCAATACTTGGCTACCAATTGTCACATTTCGGCGCTTCGGATTGTGGTGTTTGCGAACAATTCCCCCAGTCAGGTTTTTAGCATTGCGCTTGATGACTGGTTTGATGGGGCGGCCACCGGAATTAGGCGTTTAGTAAAATCAAAGAAACCGGGTTTTTTCCCATCTCTTCGGCTATCACCAAATATTCTCGCAAAAACCCGGTTTCTGGCCACCCCTGCGTAAGTTCTGAATCCTTTACTTAGAACCAAACACCTCACGTACCCGATAAATTGGTTTGCCTTGAGATTCATGATAAGTTCGCATCATCACTTCTGCCAACAAACCAAAACAAAACAACTGTACCCCAGTCAACACCAAAACTACAGCCAAAATCAGCAAAGGACGATTACCAATAATTTGACCAAAACCTAATTTTAAGATTGTCAAATAAATCCCTAAAGCTGCTCCCAACGTCATAGAACTCATTCCCAAAAGTCCAAAAACGTGCATCGGGCGAGTTAGGAACTTCTTCATAAATGAAATAGTTAATAAATCCATCAACACCCGAAAAGTTCGCCAAATTCCGTACTTGCTTTGACCAAAACGGCGGGCGTGGTGTCGCACCGGCAGTTCGGCAATTCTCGCCCCTTCAATAAATGCCAAAGCCGGTAAAAATCGGTGCAATTCCCCGTAGAGATTCAAGTCTGCCACCAACTCCGATCGATAAGCTTTCAAAGAACAGCCGTAGTCATGCAAAACAACGCCAGTAACGCGGCCAATTAGCCAATTAGCAATTTTAGAAGGAATCAACCGACTAACAGTATTATCTTGCCGATTTTTCCGCCAGCCACTCACTAAATCGTAGCCTTCATCTAACTTTGCCAACAATAGCGGAATATCAGCAGGATCATTTTGCAAATCGCCGTCTAGGGTGACAATAGCACGACCGCGAGCGCGATCGAAACCCGCTGACATGGCGGCAGTTTGCCCGTAATTGCGGCGCAGAATTACTGCACAAAGGTCATCGCGACTGCTAGCTAATTGTTGGAGAAGTTCAGCAGAACCGTCTTTTGAGCCATCATCGACGCAAATAATTTGATAGCTGAGTCCAGATGCTTTGATCGAAGTTGCGATCGCCTCAATCAAATGAGGTAAACTTTCCACTTCATTGTAAATTGGTACTACCGCCGAAACGTCAAGAACAACTTCAGCCTCAGCCTGTTGTCCAGCCAATTTTTCCAAAAATAATGCAGCGTCCATTTCTTTCTTCAATAACATCAGTCATTAGTCATTAGTCAGTAGTCATTAGTCAGTAGTCATTAGTTAACAGTCAACGGTCAACAGTCAACCCTTCGACTCCGCTCAGGGCACCGCAGTCAACGGTCAACAGTCAACAGTTAACAGTCAACAATTGCCAGATTGATAACTTGCCACCACTTTACCACATCCTCGTAATTGCTGATAATAAATTTGACTAACTTTATCGCCATCTTCCGACAAAATATCGATACCGATACCATTGCGACCTTGTGCTTTTCCTGAACTATGAATATAACGATGTTCTCCCAAATATAATCCCACATGAGTTGCCTTTTGTGGCGTTCCAAAAAAAACTAAGTCTCCTGGTTCTAAATCACTTATACTTATAGGTTTAGTAAAAGCTTCTTGTTGATAAGCATCTCTCGGCAACCAGATACCTGTAGACAAAAAAGCAGCCTGCATTAATCCAGAACAATCATAATTTGGTGCGACAGTACCGCCCCAAAGATAATAATTGGGTTGCTTCATAGCTTGATGAGCAAAATTAATGACTGTTGGCAATTTTTCTCTAATTTCTGCTTCAGAAAGTACATGAGGATGATACACTGTTTGTGAAACATCAAGCAAGTTCACATCTCGAATATCCAACCATCCCGGATAATTATCTTCGCAGAGCCTTACCATTATAGGTGTGGTATCAAAGTTTACATTTTTGTCCGCGTCAACCAGCGGGCGATCGACTATTCGCAAGTGTCGCCCAGTCGCCGCTTGAGTTGCGAGCCGATCGCACTTTGGGGAATCGTAAATATTTATGTGCGATCGCACCTGATACTCCAGAACATCCGATAATTGATCGTTAGTCATTTAATTTTTTCCAGCTTATAGTTGATAACTCATAACTCATAACTCCTAAATCCCTGAAATCTCCTATGACATTTTTCCGCCAAGACGAACAATTAGAAACCCTCGGCAGTAGCATTATAAACGCAGCCAAGGCAGAATTTACAGGATTAGCTCCCGATCGCATCGCCATCACCTGGATAGTTTACGATCCGCCGGTGCGAGTCAATACAGGTGGAGCCCTGAGCCCAGAAGAATATTGGAAATATCAAGCCAGAGGTTTTAGCGATCGGGCTACAGAACGAGTATATCCTGCCAGCATCGTCAAATTATTCTACCTAGTTGCCGTCTGGGAATGGGCACAAAAAGGCATGATCAAAACATCCCCAGAATTAGAACGCGCTGTCAGAGACATGATAGTTGATTCCAGCAATGATGCCACCAGTTTAGTAGTAGATGTATTAACCGGCACCACCAGTGGCCCAGAATTGCCACCAGGCCCCTTTGAAACCTGGAAACAACAACGAAATATCATCAACCGTTACTTTCAATCATTGAATTGGCTAGACTTACAAGACATTAACCTCAATCAAAAAACCTGGTGCGATGGCCCCTACGGTCGCGAACGAGCATTTCTGGGAGAATTAATGGAAAATAGAAATATGCTGACCACAAATGCCACGGCGATTTTGCTACATAGTATCATCGGTGGCGTAGCTGTTTCTGCCAAAGCATCACAAGATATGATGAGTTTAATGAAACGCAGTTTAGAACCATCAGAATTAGAAGCAGATCCTGAAAATCAAGTTACAGGTTTTTTAGGTGGTGGATTGCCACAAGAAGCGAATTTGTGGTCAAAAGCGGGGTTAACAAGTCAAGTGCGGCATGATGCTGCTTATATTGAAATACCGAATTTGCGGCCGTATTTGTTAGTTGTATTTACTGAAGGGAAAGAGAATAGCAAGAATGAACAAATTTTGCCCTTTGTATCGCGGCAAGTTGTCAAAGCGATGAAAGGACTTGATTAGATTGAGAGACGTAAGTATGAAACCGGAATATGATTTTAGTCAAGGTAAGCGGGGTGCTGTTATTCCACAAACAGGCAAAACTCACATCACAATTTATATTGATGATGATGTGCTAGAAACATAAGGTTCCAAAGGAAAAAGTTGATTGCAACCAGAAGTGTGTGACTAGGTAATGTGGAATGCAACAGGCAAGATGCCTGTTTCACAAGAAATTTTCTTAATTGTGGAACGGGCATCTTGCCCGTTTATGACATTAAGAAATTGGTATATTAATAATATTAATGATGTGGCAAAATTTATGAGCGTTAAAGAACTTGAAACAGCAATTATGAACTTGTCAGTTAAGGAACTATCCGAACTTACTGCTTGGCTGATAGAGTATCGCCAACAAGTCTGGGATCGGCAAATTGAAGACGATTTGGAGGATGGGCGGTTAGATGCGCTACTTGATGAAGTTGATGCAGAGTATGAAGCGGGATTGGCTAAAGTGTTATGAAGCATCTGATGCACCTGATTAACAAGCAACTACAACTCTTCAATCGTCACCAATCCGCCCTCTGTGAACTGCACTACAAGTTCGTATTCCTCTAGCAAAGCCGTTCCTAGCAAAGGTCGCCGCCCTGTCGCAAGTACGCGAACTTCTCGTTCCTCCCCGTTCCAAAGGATAATAGCTTCATGTACTGGCAAAGTAACTTCGCTATTATCAGCTAAGTTCACAGGCATAGCATACTTAAATGGTAAGCCTAACAGAGCAACTGCTTCTGAAGGTAGACAAAGTTGATCTGTAAATCCTGTGTCTACTACAAACTCGATAGATAAGTCTGGGCGATTTGGGAAACGAAATTGCACAGCAACAGTGGGGTGTCCGTCATTTACAATACCAGAAATCACTTACTAACACGCTCCATAACACCGCCTAGGGAAGCCGCAACATTGTATCCGATTCGGATACCAAAAAGCCTAGGGTTTGGATGCTTTTTGCTGAGGTTCCGCGCTGCTTGCAAGCCGTTTTTGTCAACTTCATACTCACCTGTCTCAATGTCGATAATCACCATTTTACCAATATTGTTTTCTGACTCTACTTTTTCACGGATGCTGCTTTCATAAAGTTGCTTCGCAAGCTTTGCAACTTCTTCGTGACTTAATAGGATTGTTTGCATAAATAACTTCCTAGCGCTAATTTGCTTTCTAGAACTTTTTTCATTATATCTTAGGCATGAGTAGATAAAAGAAAAAGGCGGCTGACAACCACCTTTTTTGTTGTTTCCATTCAATTAGTTTCCCCAGCGAGTGGGGACTATTATTAAGATTGAAGTAGCGATTGAAGATATTTCTAGTGCAGTAGAGTTTCCATTCAATTAGTTTCCCCAGCGAGTGGGGACAAGTTAAAAAACAAGAGGTATAAGGTTGGTATTGAGTTTCCATTCAATTAGTTTCCCCAGCGAGTGGGGACGTTTGTTGTAACCCCGATGATTTAGGGGAAGTAGTTGATTTGGTTTCCATTCAATTAGTTTCCCCAGCGAGTGGGGACCTTCACGGAAGCGATTTGTATGAAATTGAGCCATTAACGTTTCCATTCAATTAGTTTCCCCAGCGAGTGGGGACTTCAGCACAAAGTTACAACTCTCCAAGTAGTTACAGATAGCTATAAAGAGAAAGTTTCCATTCAATTAGTTTCCCCAGCGAGTGGGGACATTGAAGATATTCCTACTGCACTAGAAGGTGGGGATGTTTCCATTCAATTAGTTTCCCCAGCGAGTGGGGACGCTTTATGTGAGCATCTTGAAGCAATCATGGCTGGACAGATTAGTTTCCATTCAATTAGTTTCCCCAGCGAGTGGGGACAAAATTCTCAAAGCGTTGCTCGTAAAGTATTTTCCTGATACCGTTTCCATTCAATTAGTTTCCCCAGCGAGTGGGGACTGTACTAAAAGATGTTTGGTGTCGCCAGGATGATTGTTTCCATTCAATTAGTTTCCCCAGCGAGTGGGGACTGAGAACTTAACAAATGTTTGGGAAAGTTCGATCGAGTTAGAAAAGTTTCCATTCAATTAGTTTCCCCAGCGAGTGGGGACAAGTTTATTGTCAGTTTGACCAGTAAATTTGAGTTTCCATTCAATTAGTTTCCCCAGCGAGTGGGGACTTATATCGAAAAGTTTGTAAATCATTGTAAATAAATATGTTTCCATTCAATTAGTTTCCCCAGCGAGTGGGGACCCCTCAATCTTACACCCTATACAGCGCAAAGTGTCCAGAGGCCATTTGCGAGGGGGTCGAAAATTGTCTTGACCAACAGCGCAAATTCCCTGAAAAAAATCGCTCAAACCTTTGCCTAGCAATATATCGAGGGGGTTAACGACCGAATAGACACTTCAGCGATTTGCCTACCCCCTCGCAACCAAACCAAATCCCCACTCCCCAAAATCGAGCTCAGCCAATCCGTTCATATAATCCCTCATCCTTATGACAACGGACAACAGTCAACTGACAACTGACCCTTCGACTACGCTCAGGGTACAGCAACTGACAACGGCCAACAGATGAATTTTTGATCAAAAAGGACGATCGCACAGTGGTAAGCTACCAAAGGCATTAAAATAGTTAAATCCGAGAAAAGTTAAGATGTCAGCATTAAATGAAGTTCCCTTGCTACTCCGCGCAGCCCGTGGCGAAACCCTAGAACGCCCGCCCGTGTGGATGATGCGCCAAGCCGGCCGCTACATGAAAGCCTATCGAGACTTGCGAGAAAAGTATCCATCCTTTCGCGAACGTTCCGAAATTCCCGAAGTGGCGATTCAAGTTTCCCTCCAGCCGTGGTACGCTTTTCAACCCGACGGCGTAATTCTGTTCTCCGATATTGTGACACCAATGCCTGGTTTGGGCATCGACATGGATATCGCCGAAGGTAAAGGCCCGATTATCCACTCACCCATCCGCACTCAGCAGCAAATCGACGCATTACAACCGCTGAATCCCGAAGAAAGCTTGCCTTTCATCAAAGAAATCCTGAAATCCCTCCGCAAGGAAGTCGGCAACAAATCCACCGTGCTCGGCTTTGTCGGCGCACCCTGGACGCTAGCAGCCTACGCCGTTGAGGGCAAAGGTTCCAAGGATTATGCGATCATCAAAAACATGGCATTTTCCGATCCAACTTTACTACATCAGTTGCTGTCGAAATTTGCAGATGCGATCGCGGTTTATATGCGCTACCAAATCGACTGCGGCGCACAAGTAGTCCAAATGTTCGACTCCTGGGCGGGACAACTTTCTCCCCAAGACTACGATACCTTTGCCCTACCTTACCAGAAACAAGTATTCGAGCAAGTCAAAAAAACCCATCCCGACACGCCGCTAATTCTGTTAGTAACTGGTAGCGGCGGCCTTCTCGAACGTATGGCTACATCCGGTGCGGATATTGTCAGCGTCGATTGGACGGTTGACATGGCTGATGCGCGCCGACGTTTGGGCCCCAACATGAACGTTCAGGGAAATCTTGATCCCGGTGTATTGTTTGGTTCTCAAGCGTTTATTCGCGATCGCATTCTTGATACAATTCGCAAAGCAGGCCCGCGCGGACACATCCTGAATTTGGGACATGGCGTATTACCAGGAACACCCGAAGACAACGTGCGTTTCTTCTTTGAAACCGCCAAACAAGCCGACAAATTGCTTGCAGTTACTGCTTGAATTTGACAGGAATTCAAACCCCAAAAACCTCATTCTCCAAAATCCGTAGGGGCGGGTTCACCAACAACCTTAAAAGTTGCAAACAGGTGAAATAAACCTCCCCCCTAACCCCCCTTAAGAAAGGGGGGACAAGAGTAGTAAAAGTCTTGCTTAAAAACGAGGGGACAAAAGCCGTCAAAGTCCCCCTTCTTAAGGGGGATTTAGGGGGATCAAAACTCAACTGTCACCTACATTTATTGGCTCTAAAGCCTTAAATTCACACCAATAACTCTCCCCCTCTCCCCCTCTCCCTCTCCCCCACTCTCTCCCTCTTCCTCCCCCCTTCCCCTTCTGCAAATGAACTCCAAAAAAATTTTCATAACGGGTGCAAGTGGCTGTATTGGTCACTACATGACCGAAACTTTGATTCAACAGACAAACCACGAACTTTACTTATTAGTTCGCAATCCCGACAAACTAAAATTTGACACCAAAGCCCGTCCCGGCATCAACATATTGCAAGGAGATATGCGAGATATCGAGCAATATGTCGAACTTTTACAAACAATAGATGTCGCAATTTTGGCAGCGACTGCTTGGGGCGGAACCCAAGAAGTTTTTGATGTTAATGTCAACAAAACTCTCCGCCTAATTCAGTTACTTTCGCCACAGACTTGTCAACAAGTAATTTACTTTTCAACCGCAAGCATTCTCGGCAATGATAACAATTTACTCCCCGAAGCTGGTGAACTCGGAACAGATTATATTCGATCGAAATATGAGTGCATGACTCAATTATCTGAGTTGCAAAATGTGCCTCCGATTACAGCACTTTACCCCACATTAGTATTAGGAGGAGATGAAAATAAACCAGTTTCTCACCTTTCATCCGGCATTCCACAAGTCGCAAAATGGATTGGTTTGATTCGCTGGTTGAAAGCAGATGCCAGTTTTCACTTCATCCACGGGGCAGATATTGCCACAGTCGTTAATTATTTAGTCGAACATCCGGCGGCTTCTGATGAACCGCGACATTTTGTGCTAGGAAATTCCCCGATTACAGCGAATCAAGCAGTAGAACAAGCTTGCGCTTATTTGCATAAAAATATATTTTTTCGGATTACTCTATCACCTTGGCTGGCCGATTTCTTTATTTGGCTGTTCCGAATTCAGCTTGCTGCTTGGGATAGATTTTGTATCAGTTACCGCCATTTCACCTATCAAAACATTGTCAATCCCGAAAGCGTTGGACTGCCGAGTTATTGCGGCACAATTGCCGATATGTTAAAAACTAGCGGGATTCCGGACAAAGATCTTAAAAGCTGAACTGAGAATTTATTTATTTTCTCAAGGAGATTGTCGTCAGTCAACGGTCAAATACGATAAGATGTCTGCATTGTGCCCTGAAAGTCGATCGCACTTTCAATTCACCAGCCCGATCGCAACTTGTTTACTGATGTGAGGTAAACCTACAGTGTTCATTTTTCTAACAATCATTGACATATACTACCAAGTGCCATAGCTTTGAGGTATGGCATACATACCGCTTAGAAAAGCAGTCGAATTTCTAGGCTTGCATCCAAATACCTTGAGGAAGTACGCAGATGAAGGGCAGATCAAATCAATCAAAAATGGATCAGGACAACGCCTCTACGTTAACTCCTACCAGTCCGATAGATCTATCTGCTCAGTCATCTGCTACTGCCGAGTCAGTAGTGCCAAGCAAAAAGACGACCTCGAAAGGCAAGTCGAATTTATGCGACAGCGATACCCCGACTCAGAGATTATCCAAGACATCGGCTCCGGACTCAACTTCAAAAGACAACGACTGCAAGCCTTACTGGTCAGATTTATGCGCGGAGATCAGCTCACGATTGTTATTGCCTGTCGAGACATCTAAAGCAGATTCGGATTTGAACTTTTTGAGTTTATGGCAAAATAAAACGGTGGCTGAATCCTGGTTCTCTCAAATTCTCTTCACTGCCCAGAATCCGAACTCACAGCCGATTTTCTTGCCATTCTTCACGTCTTATCTTGTCGAATGCACGGTCTCAGAAACTACAGCCAGAAAATCAAGAAAGATCCGTCTATTCCTCAGCACTGAGCAAAAGGCAATACTTAAACAATGGTTTGGTGTTAGTCGTTTTATCTACAACACAACTATCAAATACTTGCAGCAACCAGGTACTAAAGCCAATTGGATGTCAATCAAAACGGACATACTCAATGGACTACCTGATTGGGCAAAACCTGTACCGTTTCAAATTAAATCGATTGCCATTAAAGATGCTTGTGCTGCTGTCAAAAAAGCCAAAGCAGATTTCAAGAAAACTGGCAAGATTTATAGTTGCAAGTTTCGCAGTCGAAAAGATACAAAACAGTCTCTTTATATTCCCAAGTCGGCAATTGGGTCGAAAGGAATTTATTATACAAAATTGGGTCGGTCAAAGCTGAAAGAGGCATTACCCAAAGACTTCAGTGATGGACGATTAACGCTTGCCTACGGCGAGTATTACATTGTTGTATCTGAAGAAGTGCAGCCACGTCAGACCGATAACCAAGGTCGCGTGGTTGCCTTAGACCCTGGTGTCAGAACGTTCATGACCTTCTTTTCAGAGTCATCCTATGGATGGCTTGGGAATGATTCCAATCTTTCGATCCAAAAGTTGTGCTTTAGGCTAGATAAGTTGACCTCAAAGATGAGCAAGACGAATAGTAGACAGCGCAAAAGATTCAAGAAAGCGGCGGATAGGCTGAAATCTAAGATTCAACACCTTGTCAAAGAGTTGCATCATAAGATTGCCAAGTTTTTAGTTGATAGTTTTGACGTGATATTGCTTCCATCATTTGAATCTTCTCTGATGGTTAGTAAGTCGCGTCGAAAGATTCGCTCTAAGACTGTTCGTCAAATGCTGACACTGAGTCATTATCAGTTCAAAAAACATCTAGAGTGGAAAGCTTGGGAGCAGGGCAAAGTTGCTTTAACTTCTATCAATGAAGCTTACACTTCAAAGACTGTTTCATGGACTGGGGAAGTCAAAAAGATTGGTGGTTCCCGTGTGATTAAAGATGCGAGCGGGAACCAGATGAACCGGGATTTAAATGGTGCTCGTGGGATTTTCCTTCGGGCATTGGTTGATACGCCTTGGTTGCACAGCTTTTTAGCTGTTTAACTTATGTCTTTGTTAGTAAATGTTAGCAAAAAAGTATCGGTTTAACATACAATGCGAGTTCTCCTAGTTTACCCCCTGTTCCCGAAAACATTTTGGTCTTACGAGAAAATCTTAGAATTAGTCGATCGCAAAGTCTTACTACCACCGCTGGGTTTGGTAACAGTAGCAGCTATCTTACCACAAGAATGGGAATTTAAGTTAGTCGATCGCAACATCAGACAAATCACAGAAGCAGAATGGGAGTGGGCCGAACTCGTCATTCTCTCAGCCATGATTGTCCAAAAAGAAGACTTACTAGACATCATTCGCGAAGCCAAACAGCGCGGGAAATCAGTTGCTTGCGGCGGCCCATACCCCACTTCCGTACCCGAAGAACCTCAAGCAGCGGGCATCGATTATCTGATTCTCGACGAAGGCGAAATCACCTTACCGATGTTTGTCGAAGCGGTACTGCGGGGCGAAAAAAGTGGAATGTATCGATCGGACGGCGTAAAACCCGATGTTACCACAACCCCAGTTCCCCGCTTCGATTTACTGGAATTAGGCGCCTACGACTCGATGTCAATTCAATTTTCCAGAGGCTGTCCTTTCCAGTGCGAATTCTGCGACATCATCGTCCTCTACGGGCGCAAACCGCGCACCAAAAACCCCCAACAACTCATAGCAGAATTAGACTGCTTGTACAATTTGGGCTGGCGGCGCGGCGTGTTCATGGTAGACGACAATTTTATCGGCAACAAACGCAGCGTCAAACTATTGCTAAAAGACTTACAAATTTGGCAAGAAGAACACAAATTTCCATTCACTTTCAACACAGAAGCATCCATCGATTTAGCCCAAGACGAAGAATTGATGAAAATGATGGTAGCTTGCAATTTCAATGCTGTCTTTCTAGGGATTGAAACTCCCGATGAAGAAAGCTTGCAAATGACCAAGAAATTCCAAAATACCCGCAATTCCCTAATCGAATCAGTAGAATTAATTGCGAAAACTGGTTTGCGAGTAATGGCTGGATTCATCATCGGATTCGACGGCGAAAAAGCCGGTGCCGGTCAACGGATTGTAGACTTTGCCGAAGCAGCCGCAATTCCCAGCACAACCTTTGGAATGCTGCAAGCTTTGCCGCACACTGCATTGTCGCACAGACTAGCAAAAGAAGGGCGGTTGCGCGAGAAATCTGGCAATCTCAACCAGACTACTTTGATGAACTTTATTCCGACGCGGCCACTCGAAGATATCGCCCGCGAATATGTTGAAGCATTCTGCCAAGTATACGATGCTGAGAAATATTTAGACCGGACTTATCGCCATTTCTTAATGTTAGGTGCACCGACAGCCAAGATACCTGCTCAATTTCCGAGTTTGATCGAGTTGCGAGCACTATTAACTGTGGTTTGGCGGCAAGGATTCAAGCGCAGCACTCGCTGGAAGTTCTGGCATCATTTGTTCAGCATTTTCAAGCGGAATCCGGCGGTTTGGGATCACTATTTGACTGTGTGTGCTCACAACGAGCATTTTCTGGAATACCGTCAAATTGTGCGGGATGAAATTGAGGCTCAATTAGCTGACTTTTTGGCCAATGAGTCTCAGACAGTGTATCAACAACCTGTTGCTGCTGAGGAAAAGGAAGTGCAAGTGGTTTAGGGCTGGAGAATTCAACCGCAGATCAACGCAGGTAAACGCAGATGAATGTAAGATTGTCTGCGTTTATTTTGTTTTTTGAAGAACCTCCTTCAAGATACTGGTAAAGGCGAGCATCTTTGAGGTAAACTGGAATTGCTCGAAGTTTCGGGAGTCTGATATGGAAACAATGAAACTGCGATCGCATATTGGAACAGATGGCATATTGCTTCTCCAAATGCCCGCTGAGTTTAAAGATACTTCTGTGGAAGTGGTAGTAGTTGTGCAGCATCTACCATCGGAGAAAGTTAAACCGAAGTATAACGCTTGGGGAAAATTGACTACTAAACAATCTATTCAAGCAGCAATTGCTAGAATGCTACAACTGCGACAAGAAATTGCCTTGGATAAAAGCTCAATCCGTGAAATGATAGAAGAAGGGCGCAGGTTTTAATGCAGTTTGTATTGGATTGTTCTGTAGCCATTAGTTGGTGCTTAGTCGATGAAGATAACGATTATGCCAATGCTATACTCGCGATGATGCCAGATTGTGAAGCATTTGTACCAGGAATTTGGTCGCTAGAAGTTGCTAATACTCTCCTGGTTGCCGAGCGACGCAACCGCATGACAACTGAGCAATCTGAGATAGCTATTGCTTTGTTACAATCGCTTTTAATTCAGGTTGATGAAGCTACGGATAGCAACGCACTCTCGTCAACTATAGTATTAGGAAGACAAGAAGGTTTAGCTGCTTATGATTCAGCTTATTTAGAGTTAGCACTACGATTGGAATTGCCGATCGCAACTCTTGATAACCGCTTGGCGGATGCGGCAACTCGCTGCGGTGTGGGGTTGGTAGTTATTGATTGAGGTAAAAAATGCACGATTTATATACGCTGATTGAGAAAATAAAAAAAGCTCCTTCAATGTACTTGGGACGACATTCAATTATTTGTCTTCAGGC
>REAP01000161.1 GCA_004294385.1 Oscillatoriales cyanobacterium
CAATTTTAGCGCTCGTTTAACAGCAAACATATAACTTCCTCTCTTCGTGATTAACTATGGATAAGTTTAGCTCTCCTATTTGGCACTTAAGTTTTGCTCACTCTTTGGAAAAAAGAAGACGAACTTCAATTCCTCAATGAAGTGAGCTGTGTCCCGTTGCAGCAAGGACTGCGCCATCTGCAAAAAGCCTTCAGCGGATTCTTTGAAGGACGGGCGAAATATCCCAACTTTAAAAAGAAACACAATGGCGGTAGTGCAGAGTTCACTAAGTCGGCATTTAAGTTCAAAGGCGGTCAAGTTTACTTGGCTAAATCTATTGAACCACTGCCGATTCGGTGGAGTCGAGAACTGCCCGAACGTGCAGAGCCTTCTACCGTGACGGTGAAGCTCTCGCCTTCGGGTAGGTGGATGGTTTCGTTGTTGGTAGATATTGAGATTGAACCACTTCCTGAATCTCCTAATCAAGTTGGGATTGATTTGGGGGTGATCAGTTTGGTCGCCTTGAGTACGGGTGAGCATATTGCCAACCCTAAAGGCTTCAAGGCAAAACGAGCTAAATTGCGACGGGTGCAGAAGGCATTGAGCCGTAAGCAAAAAGGATCGAACAACCGATACAAAGCCCGTCTTAAAGTCGCTAAGGTGCATCAAGAAATAACTGATGCCAGAAAGGATTTTCTTCACAAGCTGACGACTCGATTGGTGCGTGAAAACCAAACCATCGCCGTTGAGGACTTGGCTGTGAAGAACATGGTGAAGAATCGGAAACTTTCTCTTTCTATCAGTGATGCCAGTTGGGGCGAACTGGTTAGACAGCTTGAGTACAAGTGCCACTGGTATGGTCGTAGCTTCGTCAAGATCGATCGCTGGTTTCCGAGTTCTAAGCGGTGTGCTAAGTGTGGGCACATCGTTGATAAGTTGCCTCTTGATATTCGGGAATGGGACTGCCCCAAGTGTGGCGCTCACCATGACCGGGATGTGAACGCAGCCAAAAACATACTCGCCGCAGGGCTTGCGGTGAAAGTCTGTGGAGCGAACGTAAGACCTGATAGACATAAGTCTGATGGCAGTTGCTATGAAGCAGAAAGATCTAAGAAGTGATTCTTGGAATCCCCGTGCGTTTACGCCGGAGAGGATGTCAATCGGGATAAGCTGTGAGAATAAAGTATCCGGGAGATAATTTGGTGCTACGCTGGAGGATGATTTTCAGACGAGATGTTGAAGTTGCTTTGGAGGCATTGCGTCTGAGAGTAATGCCAATTACTTTATGGGTATCGTATTCGATCGTATAACGATTGCTTCTTTTTTTTACCCAAGAGTCGATCGCACTTTTCTTTTCTTCCATTGCTTCGGCAATCGCTGATTCGGCGACAGAACGATAGGTAAACGAAGATGCGCCAGAAATTCTCTTCTCACTGGCGAGTCGCTGTGCTAGTTCTGCTTCTGTTTTACCAACGTGTTTCTCTAAAGTGTGTCCTCCTGCTGCTTCGTGAAAGTCTAATCCGCCGCCCGGTATACCCGGTGCAAAAGCTACGGTGGTTTGTCCAGGTCTACTTGAGATATAGTGTGCCGAAACAGGACTTATTCCCGATTGAAATAAGACTATTATTGAGGCAATCGCGCACAGGATACCTAAAAACTTTTTCCAGCGATCGAGTTGATTTTTCATTACTGTTTGAGATCTTTCTTACTATTCAGTATAGCTCTGTATATTTAAAAAAATCTCAGATTTAATCTATTTACCAAGAAATTGGGTCTAAAGCCCCGTCCTTATAGGACGGCTTTAATTATAGGAATATGAAGAATTATTAAATACACAAATTTGCAAGTAAAAGTTCTAGTAAAAATTATAAACTATTCCAATGATAGTATTAGAGTTTAAATTGAAAGGCAAAGCAGAGCAATATCGGATCATTGACGACATGATTCGGACGGCTCAATTTGTCCGAAACAAAACTCTTAGGCATTGGATAGACAATCAAGGAATTAAATTAGTAGACCTGTACAAACGGTGTGCCGTTATGGCAAAAGAGTTTGAATGGGCGGGCAAACTTAATTCAACGGCGCGTCAAGCTTCGGCGGAACGTGCCATTTTTGCTATCCAACGTTTTTTTGCTAATTGTAAAGCTAAAAAACCAGGAAAAAAGGGCTACCCACAGTTCAAGAAGCATACCCGTTCTGTTGAGTACAAGACTTCGGGATGGGAACTTTCTACCGACAAAAGGTGCTTGACATTTAGAGATGGCTTTGCTGCTGGAAAATTCAAACTAATCGGTAGTCGGGACTTGCATTTTTATGCACCCCAGGAGATAAAGCGAATCAGAATTGTGCGTCGTGCCGATGGCTACTACGCACAATTCTGTATCAACGTGGAGCGGAAAGAGGAAGCCATTTCTACTGGTAAAGTTATTGGACTAGATGTCGGGCTAAACCACTTCTATACTGATAGCGATGGTGAAACGATTGCTAACCCTCGGTATCTCCGCAAAAGCGAAAAAGCTCTGAAGAGATTGCAGAAGCGAGTTTCCCGGAAAAAGAAAAGTTCTAAAAACCGAAAGAAAGCGATCAACAAATTAGCAAGAAAGCACCTGAAGGTTAGTCGGCAGCGTAAAGACTTCGCCATAAAGACGGCGTTGTACGCGGTGAAATCTAGCGATTTCGTAGCTTACGAAAACCTTCAAGTGCGGAATATGGTGAAAAACCACAAGCTTGCTAAATCAATTAGCGATGCAGCTTGGTCACAAACTTGATCATTATTTGGAGTATTTTGGGAAAATATACGGTAAAATAATAAGTGCTGTCACCCCTCAATACACGTCGCAAGAGTGTTCAAATTGTGGCAATCTAGTCAAGAAAACCCTGTCAACCCGAACCCATATTTGTGGGTGTGGTACGGTATTAGATCGCGATCACAATGCTGCAAAAAACATTTTAATCAAAGGGTTGAAACAGGCAAAAATTAATTTAAATACGGTGGGACACACCGAAATTCACGCTTGTGGACAGACCGATCTCTACTCGCTGGTGGTGACATCAACGAGCAAATCGACTGGCTGATCCAAGAATCCTCGTGCCCTGACTGCCGAGGAGTGTCAAAAAGCTTAACTAACTATGAGAATATGTTAATAATTCTTTGAAAAAATGAGTGATAATTAATGATATCTTAGTTGATTATCCTGAAAAAGGTGAAAAGATGCAAGTAGTTATCCTAGCCGGCGGTCTTGGTACTCGTCTCAGAGAAGAAACAGAATTTCGTCCCAAACCCCTAGTTGATGTGGGCGGATATCCGATTCTTTGGCACATCATGAAGATATACGCACACCACGGTTTCCAAGACTTTATTGTGTGCTTGGGTTATCGCGGTAACATGATTAAAGAATATTTCCTTAATTATGAAGCGATGAACAATGACTTTACTATCTGCCTAGGTCACAAAAATAGCATCACTTATCAGGAAGAGCATCGAGAACAAAATTTTAATGTTACCCTGGCTGAAACTGGGGCGGATAGTATGACGGGAGGGCGGGTAAAACGGATCGAAAAATATATCGATCGCGATAATTTCATGGTGACATATGGCGATGGAGTTGCTGATGTAAATATTGAAGAATTACTCGCTTTTCATAAATCTCATGGTAAGCTGGCAACTGTGACGACTTTTCGCCCGATTTCTCGCTTTGGAATTTTAGATGTAGATAGTGAAGGGCGCGTACTAGAATTTGCGGAGAAACCTCAAATAGATGGCTGGATTAGTGTTGGATATATGATATTTAACCGCCGCATATTTGAGTATTTGGATGGAGATGATTGTATCTTAGAACAGGAACCTATGCAGCGTTTGGCGGCAGACGGAGAGTTAATGGCTTATCGCCACGAGGGATTTTTCTTTGCGATGGATACTTTTCGAGAATACAAGTATTTAAATGAACTTTGGGATCGAGGAGAAGCTCCTTGGAAAGTTTGGGAATAGGGAATTGGGAATTGGCCAAACAGGGAATTGGGCATTGGCCAAACAGGGAATTGGGAATTGGGCATTGGTAGCTGTCTCTCCCTTTTCTCCACTCTCCCATTCTCCCTTTTCTCCCACTCTCCCATTCTCGCCTTCTCCCTCTCTCCTACTCTCCCACTCTCCCATTCTTTCTAACATCCGTTAAATCCGTTACATAATCCGTTGCCGAACTTTCTTCTTCCTTTTGCAAAAAATGGATTTCTCAGATATTCTCAATAGCACAGAAACGTACCTAAAAAACTGCATTGCAGCCGAGGCTGAACTGATCGACAGCGACTCGAAAGCGCTGAAAAAAGCACTTATGGGATTGAAAGATCGATCGCTCTTAGCTTTGCGAGTTCCCCAAAAATGGGGCGGTGTTGATATGGATGCAGAAAGTTTTTATGAATATCAGGAATTGACAGCGCGATATTCCGGTGCTTTAGGTTTTCTGCAAACTCAACACCACAGTGCAACTTCAATGCTTGCTAACAGCGACAATGAACTGCTAAAAAGTAGATGCTTGTCTGCGATCGCTCTTGGAGAGTTGCGACTGGGTGTTGGGTTTTCGCATTTAAGGCGATCCTCTTCGAGGGCTTCGCTAACGGGCAATCCTGCTGTCACCGCAACACCCGCAAAAGATGGTTACTTACTATCTGGACAAGTTCCTTGGGTAACAGGTTTTGGATTATTTCAAAAGTTTATTGTGGCTGCGGTACTTCCTGACAATCGGGCTGTTTTTGGCTTGCTACCATTGGCTAATATTGAATCAGAATCTGGTATAATTAGCTGTGGCAAAATCATGCCATTAATTGCGATAAATTCGACTAATACTGTGACAGTAACTCTGACTAATTGGTTGTTGGATGAATCACAAATAATTTCATTTGAATCCAAAGAGTGGATTGGAGAAAACGATCGCAAAAACGTACTGAATTTTGTACCAGCTACTTTTGGTTGTATTCGAGCCGGATTGGATATAATTGAAGCGGTAGCTAATGCTAAAAATTCAGATCCGATCGCTGATGCTTGTCAAAGACTCGAAAATCAGCTCGATCGCCTAAAACAGAATTTCTCACAATCTCAGCATAGCTTCACAGCCGAAAAACTAGCGCTGCGAGCTCAAGCGATTGACTTAGCGGTGCGCTGTGGACACGCGGCGGTAGTAGTTTCCAGCGGTGCTGCTAACAGCCAAATGCACCCAGCCGGGAGAGTGTATCGAGAAGCTTTGGTGTATACTGTTTCTGGGCAAACACAAGACGTGATGGCTGCAACGCTCGATCAATTAATCGAATTTTAGATTTTAGATTTTAGATTAAAGAATTGAAGAATTGAAGAATTGAAGAAACTGTGTTTAATAAATAATAGATACATTTTACCTGATGACAAACCAATTAAATTTAAATAATCTCAAAACGATCGCCTACAGCAAAATAGTAGATTTAACTCATAAAATTCACCCAAATATTCCGATTTGGTCTGGAGATCCAGCCACAGAATTTGCAACCGTATCTCAAATAGAACAAGAAGGCTATTTTCTGCGTAAATTCTCGATGGGTGAACACAGTGGGACTCATATGAATGCGCCCAACAGCTTTTATTCAGGAGGCGCGAGTATTGATAGCTATCCTCCACAGTCGCTTGTTGTGCCGGCAATTGCGATCGACATTTGTGACAAAAGTCTGATCAACCCTGACTACACTTTAACAATAGACGATGTATTAAATTGGGAACAACAACACGGATTTATAGAACCAGGAAATCTAATTATCTTATATACTGGATGGCAGGAAAAATGGGATGATGAGGAAGCTTTTTTCAATCGAAATAATCGCGGAATCTGCCACTTTCCCGGATTTGGCACAGCAACAACTCAATTTTTGCTAGAAGAACGGTTGATCGCAGGAGTTGGAACCGACACTCACGGAGTAGATCCGGGACAAGATGAAAGTTTTGATGTGAATAAGTTGGTATTAAAAGAGCAGCGAATTGTGCTAGAAAATTTGGCAAATCTCGACCAGTTACCAGCCGCTAATATCACTTTAGTTGTTGGAATATTACGCCTTTTAGGAGGTTCTGGTTCGCCTGTCTCGGTGTTAGCTTTTGTTGATTAGTGTGGTAAAACTTACATTTTGTACTATTTTCAATAACGGGCAAGATGCCCGTTCCACAAAACTCAATTTTTCTTAAGAACGGGCAAGATGCCCGTTCCACAAAACTCAATTTTAGTGTGGAACAGGCCGGAAAGCCTGTTGCCAAATAGGTAATTGAAAATGGTGCAATATCAGGTAAAATTAGATTGATATAATTTCAGTAAAAGTTCAGATTAATGACCGAACTGCCAAAGGATCTCAATGAGGCGATCGCGCAATCCCGCATTGCAACCGCAGCCGCACTCTCAGATGGCCAAACTCTACTGCAAGTTGAATTAGTATTCCCAGAAATTGCACTCCAAGCACAGTCTATCGCTGCACAATTCCTCCCAGAATTTGAAGACATCCACTCTGGCGTCAAAGTCTTCTTTCCCGATGCTGGTTCGGCGGCCCTCGCCCGTCGCGATTGGGGACAAACAGCGTTTAAGATCACAGATTTGGGAAGCAGCCGTACCGCTGTTGAAGATAAAATCGAACCCGATGACCAACTTTTCCTTTTAATCAATCCCGCAGCAGTGGAAGTTGCTCAAGTCGAAAAACTTTATATAGCTGCGGGCAATCGCCCCGTAATTATACTGAACCCGCGCCTCGAAGATGTTGCTACTATAGGCATAGGATACGCAGGCCGCCAATTGCGCGATCGATTTCTCAACAAAATCGAATCCTGCTACTACATCAGACCTCTAGAAGATGCCGCCCTATTCCGTTGCTACCCTCAACCTTGGCAAGTTTGGCTGGAAACCAACGACGAATATCAATTAATTTCTGAAACGGCTCAAAAACCAGTCGGGGACGATTTAGAGCGGATTTTAGCTAGAGCTTTGGGAACGGCTGATCCGGACTCCACCGTGCCTGCAAAACCGGCAAAAAAGAAAGGTTTTCTCGCAGAACTCCAAACATTCCTCAAAGCTTTGACTCAGTGATGTCCTTTGCGGAAACATAATTAACAGCTTGCCAGTCTTAAACTATCAGTAGTTACAAGTAAATGCTGGCGAGTTTTGCTCATTTTTTATACAAGGTAGTACAATGGGTTATACCCCTCTTAGGAACGAGAGGGTAACAAGAGTAGCAGCAAAACTAGATGCTGTGGCAACTACAAGTTTGTGTTAGAAGTCAGGAAAGTAAATAAGTACAATGGAGCATCGGCGCATTGTTATTGGTGATGTACACGGGCATTACGATGGCTTAATGACCTTGCTAGAGGCGCTAGCCCCCGGCTCAGACGATCGCGTGTATTTTTTGGGAGATTTGATCGATCGCGGGCCCAAGAGTGCTCAAGTATTAGAATTTGTCAAGGAAAGTTCTTACCAAACTCTGCTGGGGAACCACGAACAACTGATGTTAAATGCTTTAGTCGATGGGCTTGTGGATGTGCGAGCATGGCAAGCTTGGCTTTGTAGTGGCGGCGATGCGACCATCGACAGTTACAGAGATACAGGGATGATGCCGTATAAACACTTAGAGTGGATGCGATCGCTCCCCACGCATCTGGACTTGGGCGACATCTGGCTAGTCCACGCGGGAGTCCATCCCACAATCCCGATTGACGAGCAGTCGAGCGAGCAACTCTGCTGGATTCGCAAGGAATTTCACAATATACCTAAACCTTATTTTCCGAATAAATTAATTATCACGGGTCATACGATCACGTTTACTTTTGAGGGTGTCAGACCGGGCGAATTAGTCAGAGGACAAGGGTGGTTAGATATCGACACTGGTGCTTATCATCCCAAGAGTGGCTGGCTGACAGGACTTGACCTCAACTACCGCCGAGTTTATCAAGTCAATGTATTTAATCATCAAGTCCGAATTTTGCCCTTTGATGAACTGGTTAGACCAATAAAATCATTGTCGATTCCACTACCCAAGTCTATGTTGAGCGGAGTTTCTACATAGTAGAGTAGTCGCCAAGGTTATATGGACACTTCGACCCTTCGACTACGCTCAGGACGACGCTCCGCTCAGTGAACTATGGGCACTTCGACTCCGCTCAGTGAACTGTGGGCACTTCGACTACGCTCAGTGAACTATGGACACTTCGACTGCGCTCAGCGAACTGTGGACACTTCGACTACGCTCAGTGAACTATGGGCACTTCGACTACGCTCAGTGAACTGTGGGTACTTCGACTACGCTCAGTGAACTGTGGGTACTTCGACTACGCTCAGTGAACTATGGACACTTCGACTACGCTCAGTGAACTATGGACACTTCGACTACGCTCAGTGAACTATGGACACTTCGACTACG
>REAP01000162.1 GCA_004294385.1 Oscillatoriales cyanobacterium
ACCCTACCCAGTTGGTTGAGCGAAGTCGAAACCCTACCCAGTTGGTTGAGCGAAGTCGAAACCCTACCCAGTTGGTTGAGCGAAGTCGAAACCCTACCCTTCGACTTCGCTCAGGAACCGCCCTTCGACTTCGCTCAGGGAACCGCCCTTCGACTTCGCTCAGGAACCGCCCTTCGACTTCGCTCAGGAACCGCCCTTCGACTTCGCTCAGGGAACCGCCCTTCGACTACGCTCAGGGAACCGCCCTTCGACTTCGCTCAGGGAACCGCCCTTCGACTACGCTCAGGAACCGCCTAGTCTAAACGCTTACAAACAAAGGAACTAAAACTATGACAGTTACTTGCCCCGCCTGTAGTTATGACAATGCCACTGATGCAGAATTTTGCGATGCTTGCGGCTATGAACTAGGATCGCCCAGCGCACCACCTGTGAGTGCACCTGTAAGCGCACCTGTATGGTCAACTTCAGCACCCACTATAGCTTTTCCCACAGAGCAAACTGCATCTTCCCCAGATTCAACTAACGGCACTTTTACACCTACTCCGCTACCTACATTTCCTCCTGTACCGACTCCTCCTACTTTCACACCTTCCACTGGAAATGCGAGGCTGATTTCCAAACAATCTAATGTGCCTACAAGCGAATTTCTGCTAGATGGAAGCAATGCAGTTATCGGTAAGTTTGACCCAGATATGGGGCCTGTAGATATTGACTTAGATGGGTTTCCGGGAGACGAAACTATTTCTCGCAATCACGCAGAAATTTATCAGGAAGGAGGAGCTTGGAAAATTAAGGATCTTGGCTCAACTAATAGTGTTTTCATTAAACGGGCTGGTCAGTCTAAATTTGGGGCTAGGATTACTATGCCTGAGATTTTGAATAGTGGAGATGAAATTGCGATCGCCAAAATTCGCTTCCTCTTCCAAAGTCCTTAATTAGGATTGACCGACTTCGCCAAAGAAACCGGGTTTTTATCGAATCTGCCGGCTGCAACGAATATTTTTCGTAAAAACCCCGGTTTCCGAACCCCCCAATCTGTTTCCAAAATCTACAACTAAATCACTGCCTACTCCTATGACAAATACTTTGGTAATTCAAGAAAAAACTCAGTTTTCCATCGATAACTTCAAATTAGAGGTTTTATCCTATTTGGGTCAACTGAGAGCAGGGATTCACTACTTTAAAGTGAAGATTCAAGCCGATGATGATACTGCTAAAACAAACACTTTTGGATTGTTGCGTGTCGGTGCATCTGAAGGTGCATTAAAGCAAGAAGTTGAACTAAGGGAGGTTTTGAGTGGCTATAAAATGATTGGAGAACTACTGGCAAAGACTACCAAAGATTCTGTCAAGGTAGATTGGCGATCAGTTGAACATCCTCAGCCACAGAAACCAGAAAAGCCGGAAATAAAAACAAATTTTGACCAGCTAGAATCTTTGGCAAATTCAGCAGAGCCAACCTCAAATGAAGCAGAGCAAAATGACGAAAAATCTGTCATAGCCACCGAAGATGCTACTGATGAAACCAATCCGCAATCAGAAAGATTAGGGGAGACAGAACTTACGCCTGGGGGCACAGAAACCGGGTTTTTTGATGATACTTCGTTGCAACTCGCAGATTCCGTAAAAAACCCGGTTTCTTTGGTTGGAGTGCCTAAGTCCTGGGAGGATACTGCTGATGCAGCTAATGCAGCATCCGAGTATTTAGAGGAGCAATCCTACCCAGAAGAGGAAATGTGTGCAGATGAGGGCGATCGCAAACTACTACTACTAACCTATCTCCCTGAAGACAACACAACCTTACAATCTTGGCTGGGAGAAGATAACTCCTTGGAATCCTGCTTATCCATAACCAGTCAAGTTTGTCAATTCTTTCGCTATATTCACAAGCACGGGTGGTGCTTCGTCCAAATCCTGCCCCAATTTATTGAACTAGGAACTCCCATCAAGTTTTTTGATTTAACGGGAGCTTATCCATTGAATGAAAAATTGCGATCGGGCTTATCAGAAAACTACGCCGCTCCCGAACTCGCCTATGGCAGCCATCCCATCCAAGAAGCAATGAGCAGCTATACAGTAGGAGCCTTATTGTATCACGCCATTCACAAACAACCCCTTTCCTCCAGCAACCAAATCGACCTGAAAATCAACCCCATTCCCCGAATTTACCAACTCCTAAAAATTGCTCTCTCTCCCTTACCAGAAGAACGTTTTCCCTTGTCTCAACTCTTAAGTCTCTTGGTAGAAACCAGGCAATCTTTACAAGGTACTAAAATTGACTGGAATGTCGCCAGCCGATCGACTACAGGTTTATCCACCAGCCGCTTGCAAAATGAAGATAGTTATGGCATTCGCCAAATGCAGTTAAGCAATTCAGAAACCCTCATTTTAGGAGTAGTTGCTGATGGCATGGGCGGAATGTCTCAGGGCGAAGTTGCTAGTAAATTGGCAGTTCAAACAGTCCTGGAGGAACCCATTCCTGCTGAATTCAACACTATAGAACAAAAAGCTGCATGGCTGGTTTCATTAGTGCAGAAAGCCAATGAATCTGTAGCTACTCATGTGCGCGACGGTGGAACCACATTAAGTATCACTTTAGCAGTCGGACGAGATTTGGCGATCGCCCATGTTGGAGATAGCCGCATATATCTTCTCAGACAAGGAGAAATACGCCAATTAAGTGAAGACCATTCACTGGTAGCCATGCTGGTAGCCAGCGGTCAAATCACCCAGGAAGAAAGCTTAGATCACCCAGATCGCAATGTGCTCACAAAGTCGATCGGCTCAAAACGCAGATTAAGCGATGGCTACGTCCAACAATTAAGCCGTTCAGATCAAAACCTATCCTTAGCCTTAGAAAACGGTGACATCTTGCTACTATGTTCCGACGGCGTATGGGATTTAGTATCAAATGCAGAAATAGCTCAATTTTTTACCCATAACAAAACTTTGCAAACAGCAGTTGATGAAGTCATTAATTGCGTCCTTCAGCGAGGAGCATCAGACAACGCCACACTTTTAGCCTTAGAACTTAGCAGCCATCCAGACAACCGTTACTAAATCAATCGGAGTAGATATTAGTCATGTCAATCATCTGTCCTTATTGTGCTACAGAAAATCATGAAAATGCCCTAGCTTGTATGAGTTGCGGTGCTCCTTTTTCCGTGCAAACATCTGGCTATTACTTATCTGCTGGCAGTTCCCTCCAGCAAGGAAAGTATAAAATTGAAACCTTAATTGGCGAAGGTGGATTTGGCATTACCTACAGAGGTATTGACCTAGTAAATTCTCGGACTGTCGCCATCAAAGAAAACTGGCCAGAAAAAGCTAGCCGACAGGGAACCACAGTAGTTTGGCCCCACACTGTTACCCCGAAAATCAAAGACTGGCAACTCAAGAAAGTAGCAACAGAAGCTCAATATTTATCTCAGTGTCAGCATCCAAACATTGTCAGAGTCTACGATTATTTTCAAGAAAACAGTACCGCCTATGTGGTGATGGATTTCATTACAGGTAAACCCCTTTCTAAAATCCTGGCAGAAGAGGGCCCACTGCCCGTACAACGAGTCAAACGTTACTTACTGCAACTATTAGCAGCCCTCAGAATCGTTCACGGAGCAAAATTGCTGCATCGAGATATAAAACCAGAGAATATTCTGATAGATGGCCAAGACAGAGCAATTCTAATTGATTTTGGTGCAACAAAAGAATTCATTGCGGGACAAACTCGACAAATGAGCATCACCCTAACGCCAGGATACGCACCCCTAGAACAATACAGCTACAAGAGCAAGCGATTGCCTCCTACAGATATTTATGCGTTGTGCGCTTCCATGTATGAATTGCTAACAGGTCAACTTCCCCCAGAAGCCACAGAAAGGATTCAATCAGACACCCTCACTCCACCGGGACAATTAATCCCCGGCATCGATCCTGTATTAGAACGAGTGATTGTTACTGGCATGAAAATGCGAGTAGAAGAAAGGTGGCAAACAGCAGTGGAAATCATTGACATTCTGACAAAAAATTCCACAGTTAAGCTAACTAACAACTCTATAACTTGTCCTGCTTGCATGACAAACAACTCCGAAAGTGCATCGTTTTGTACTGCCTGTGGCTCTTCTCTCACTTCTGCTGGCAGCAGCCGTTCATCTTCCTATCATTTGCCTGCTGGTGCATTACTCAAACAGGGGCGATACCAGATTGAAAAGACTTTGGGAGAAGGCGGATTTGGCATTACTTATAAAGGTACTGATTTGACAAGTTCAGTTAAGGTAGCCATCAAAGAACTTTGGCCTGAAAAAGCAATAAGACAGGGAACTAGCATTAGTTGGCCAGATTCTATAACTTTGCAGGTCAAACAGCAAGAACTATCTAAATGGCAGCGAGAAGCTCATTATTTATCAAGATGCGTTCACCCTAATATTGCTAAAGTCTACGACTGGTTTGAAGACAATAATACTGCTTATATCGTGATGGAATTCATTTCGGGTAAGTCACTCTACCAAATATTACAAGACGAACAACCTTTATTAGAAGAAAGAGTCAAACGCTATACGATCAAAATCGCAGAAGGCTTGAAAGTTGTTCACTTCCATAATCTTTTACACAGAGGTATTAACCCCGACAATATTCTCATTGACGATCGCGATCGGGCAGTTTTGATTGATTTTGGTGAAGCCAGAGAGTTTATACCAGGTATAACCTCCAAAATGGATGTAACTTTAACCCCCGGATATTCTCCCCTAGAACAATACAGCTACAACGCAAAGCGATGGCCTGCTACAGACATCTATGCTCTCTGTGCCTCAATGTATGAATTGCTAACAGGTGAAACTCCCCCACCAGCAACAGATAGAATACCCTCAGAAGCCCTAATTCCCCCTCGTCAATTACGCCCCGACCTCAGCCCTTTAATTGAACACATCATTTTAACAGGAATGAGAATGAAGGCATCTGAGAGATTTCAAACAGCCGATGAACTGATTAAAGTTTTGAGAGGAAGCAGTGTCACACCCAAACTAATTCCTCTCAAATCTGTTAGTTTCATCAGAGAAATTTTCTTAGATAAAAACAGATTAGTGGTAGGCAGAAGTGAGCCTGGAGGGGAATTACCCGACATCGATTTAGATGGTTTTCCGGATGCCAACACAGTATCGCGCCCCCACGCTGGAATTTATCAAGAAGCCGGAGAGTGGAAAGTCAAAGATTTAGGTTCAGCTAATGGAACTTTCATCAAACGCGCCGGACAATCTAGGTTTGGCAACAGAATTACTGCCCCTGAGATTTTAAATTCAGGGGATGAGATTGCCTTTGGCAAAGTTCGCTTTCGATTTGAGAACATTTAAAAAACCAACTCCCGCCCCCTGAGCGAAGTCGAAGGGCCCACCAACTCCCGGCCCCTGAGCGAAGTCGAAGGGCCCACCAACTCCCGCCCCCTGAGCGTAGTCGAAGGGCCCACCAACTCCCGGCCCCTGAGCGAAGTCGAAGGCCCAACCAACTCCCGCCCCCTGAGCGTAGTCGAAGGGTCGAAGGCGCAACCAACTCCCGCCCCCTGAGCGTAGTCGAAGGGTCGAAGGCGCAACCAACTCCCGCCCCCTGAGCGTAGTCGAAGGGTCGAAGGCGCAACCAACTCAATTTGAGAAAATTTTAAATTTGAACTGAGGTAACTAAAATGTCTAATCCTTGTCCCGCTTGCATGACAGAAAACTCCGAAAGTGCATTGTCTTGTATTACCTGCGGATCTCCTCTCACTCCTGATGGCAGCACCACCGGTTCATCTTCCTATCATTTGCCTACTGGTGCATTACTCAAACAAGGCCGCTACAAGATCGAAAAAACCTTGGGAGAAGGCGCATTTGGGATTACTTATAAAGGTACTGATTCAACAAACTCAATGGGTGTTGCCATCAAAGAACTGTGGCCAGAAAAAGCAATCAGACAGGGAACAACTATTACTTGGCCAAGTTCTATTGCTCCGCAAATCAAACAGCAACAACTGTCTAAATTTCAAATTGAAGCGAATTATTTATCGAGATGCGTTCACCCGAATATTGCTAAGGTTTATGACTGGTTTGAAGAAAATAAAACTGCTTATATAGTTATGGAGTTTATTTCGGGTAAGTCATTATACCAGGTATGGAATGAGGAAAAACCTTTATCTGAAGAGCGGGTGAAAGGCTATATAATTGAAATTGCATCAGCTTTAAAAGTTGTTCACACTAATAATCTCCTACATAGGGACATTAAACCAGAAAATATTATTATTGACAATCAAAATAGAGCTGTTTTGATTGATTTCGGTGCAACTAAAGAGTTTATAGCAGGGCAAAGTAGAGAAATGAGCGTCACATTGACGCACGGATACGCACCCCTAGAACAATATAGCTATAGGGGTAAACGTTGGCCAGCCACCGATTTTTATGCTTTGTGTGCTTCAATGTATGAATTATTAACTGGTCAAGTTCCCGCACAAGCAACAGATAGAATTAACTCAGAAACCCTCACTCCACCTCGAAAATTGCGATCGGATCTCAGCCCTTTAACTGAACAAGTTATTTTAACGGGAATGAGAACGAAGGTAGAGGAAAGATTTCAAACGGCTGATGAACTCATTGATGCGCTCAAAGGTAACTTTATCACGCCTCTGCACAGGAAATCCCTGGATTTTGTTAAGCAAGGAAACTTGGCAGAAGCTGTTGAGGCTTACGAAAGATGTTTAACTACTGAGCCTAATAATGGTGAAGCAGCGGTAGAATTATCCCTGGTTTTGATTCACCTCAATCACTCTAAAACAGAAGTTGCTGCACAGAGAGCGATTCAATTGAAACCGAATGATGGCAGGGGCTATGGAGTGCTGGGTTTGATTAATTGCCGCAAATCAAATTGGCCAGAAGCGGTTAGACAATTGCAGCAAGCGGCAAATCTTTTGTCTCAGGAGAGTTGGGTACAAGCTAATCTAGCTTGGGCTTTGGGCAAAACTGGAAATTGGCAACAGGCAGAAAGTGCGATCGATCGCGCCATTCAAATCGATCAGGAAGGTGCTGTCGATCCCAAAATTAAAATCCAGCGTACATCACCTTTTGTACTAGGATTGAAAGGGTGGATTGCGGTGAATCACAAAGACTGGAAATTAACTATTAGTCATGCTACACCAGCTATTACTAAGTCGAAGCAGTCTAATTCTCAGGGCGATCGCGAATTGTTGCGCTGGGCATATCCTTGTCTAATTATCGCCTTAGATAAAGCAGTAATTACTCAACAAGCGCGAGATATAGAGCGACGCACCCAAGAGTTTATTACTCAGGTTCCTGACAGCAGTTTTGCCTGGGGTTTTATAGGCTGGAAACAAGCTTTGCAGGGGCTATGGACTGATGCTATTCCTAATTTTGAAAAAGCGGCGCGCTACCCACAAGCCGCTGCTTGGGTATTGAAAAACTTAGGCATTGCTCGCGAACAAGTCCAAAATATTCCTGGCGCTATTCAAGCTTACGAAGCTTACAATCAGAAATTTCCACCCCATGCTTTTATCCAATTTCGTTTAGGTACATTGTTGGGGCGGCAGGGACAGTGGCGTCCAGCGCAGTCTTATTTGGAAAAAGCGGTTCAGCTACAACCGGATTATGCTGAGGCTCATCATAATTTAGCTTGGGTTTTGTTCAATCTTAAAGATAGAAAAGGTCAAATTGAGAATTTGCGGGGGATGCGATCGGCTTATCGGACAAGTTTTGAACTCTATAGCCAACAACAAAAATTTGCTTTAGCTCAGGGGATTAAACAAGCTTTTCAAGTAATTGAAGTTGAGATTTAGTGCGATTTTTATCATTTTAAGCTGTCTCGCATCTAAGAAGACACTAAAGCCCAGTCGGTTGTGGGCGATCGCAATTGTCACCGGATACCTAATTACCGCTAGTTTAAAAATTGCGTTGACGATTTGATGATAGTTTGAAACTTTTACACATCAAGCAGTTCCCCCGTCAATAGCAGCTTTGACGATTCCCCAGCCACATCCCAATAAATTCACGATCCCCACTCCCGCGATCGCGGCGGCGACAACAAGGACAATCCGCTTCCCTGCCAGCTTGATAGGGTGGCGGGCGTCAAGCAATCGTCAAAAACTTGCAGTATATCCCCAAAATCCATGCTGAAAAAGCGTTTGGAGAGAATCGTCAAAAACAATGTCAATAATCGTCAATGAAAGTTAGAAACTGAAAGCCCGATCGATTGTAGGGACTAAGGCCAAGCCCATTAGTGTCAACTTAAGGTTAATTCCACAGCCCTAAGCGGGGTTGAAACCCCTGTCTCAAAGCGCAAGTCCTCTCAAAGAGGACTGATGATGATGAGTTCTTGAGTCCTCTTTTAGAGGACTTTAGCTATTAGACAGCCAATGGGCACTGCCGTGTCAGCCATGGTTCGACACTTCGACTTCGCTCAGTGCAACGCTCCGCACGCGCCTACCGCTGTGGGGTAATATCAATTCCCATACCACAGGATTTGATATAAGTCCTATTTCATATATTCAACCATCTGCTGTTCCAGCCTAGCCAACAATGTATCGACATCCGCCGCAGCTTCCTCAAAACAAACAGGAGGTTCCGGCTTAGGTTCAAATAGAATCAACTTAATTTGACCTTCGCCGATCGCCACAATCGCCACTTCCTTCTCAGGCTTGTGAGCATTCAACACACCTAAAATTTCCTGAATATGACTTTTAACTTTACGGTTCAATTCCTCAACTGCCTCTTTTTTACAATACACAAAACGTGGTGTTTCGGCAATATCAATGCCCAAAATCTCATCGGTTTCTGCTCCTCTTTCCAGGAATAGCCCCCAAGCCAAAGCAGCTAATTCTTGTTGATTAGCTTTCACAAACTTATCTAATTTGCGACGCCAGCTATTTTCGTTTGGTTTGGACTCAGGGTTATCAAATAGAAACATTTTCTCTTCTTGCTTGTATAAATTAATATCTTACGGTTATTTGTTATTGGTTATTTGTTATTGGTTACTGGTTATTTGTGATTCGTTTATTGGTTATTTGTGATTCGTTATTAGAAGACTGTGAATAACTAATTACCAATGCCCAATGCCCAATGCCCTATGCCCAATGCCCTATGCCCAATGACCAATTCCCAATTACCCAAAACCGCTGCATTTCTATTTTATACCAGATTGGACGCGCCAGAGCGACGCATAAACCCCATCATTTTCGATCAGTTGTTCGTGCTGTCCCGATTCTACCACCAGCCCCTCATCCATGACAAAAATGCAGTCAGCATTACGGACTGTCGAGAGACGGTGGGCGATCGCAATTGTAGTACGATTCTTCGTAATTCGTTCGAGCGATCGCTGAATAGCCGCCTCAGTCTCATTATCCACCGCTGAAGTAGCCTCATCCAGAATCAAAATCGGCGGATTCTTCAAAACAGCCCTAGCAATAGCAATCCGCTGTCGTTGTCCCCCCGACAATTTTTGACCCCGTTCCCCCACAATTGTCTCATAACCATCCGGCAATTGCGCGATAAACTCGTGCGCTTCCGCAATTTTTGCAGCATCTATTATATCAGAATTAGTTGCATCAAAACTGCCGTAAGCAATATTTTCCGCTACCGTACCATGAAATAAAAATATATCTTGACTCACCAATCCGATCGCACGACGCAAATCTTTTAAATTCAGTTTAGTTAATTCTATGCCATCGAGAGTAATTTGACCATATTGTACCTCATAAAGCCGCAAAATTAACTTCACCAACGTACTTTTTCCTGAACCAGTAGGGCCAACTATCGCCGTAGTTTTCCCCGCCATTAAAGTCAATGAAAAATATTGTAAAATCGGTCTTCTTTGATTGTAAGAAAAAGTCACATTCTTAAATTCCAGCGCCCCCTTAATCGAACTGATGGGCAATCGAATATCTCCTGTCCGAATTGCGATCGGAGTATCCAGCAAATCCATCGCCCGATTAGTAGAAGCCATCGCCCGCTGATACTGATCCAGAGTGTCTCCCAGTCGAGTCAAAGGCCACAATAACCGCTGTGTCAAAAACACCAAAACACTGTAAGTTCCCACCGACAATCTGCCCGCCACAACTTCCAAACCACCCAAAAATAGCGTCGCAATAAAACCCAAGAAAATCACGATCCGAATCAACGGAATAAAAGCAGCAGAAAGTACGATCGCCTTTCGGTTACTTTGGCGATAAGCCTCACTTTGGGTTTCGATACGCTGAGTCTCATAATCCTCCGAAGTGAAACTTTTAATAGTAGTAATTCCGCTCAAATTATTCAACAATTGACCGTTCAAAAAACTCACCTTTTCCCGCACATCAGCGTATAGAGGGGCGAGACGGTTCTGAAATGCGATCGAACCCCAAACAATAAACGGAATCGGCAGCATTGACAGCACAGCCACAGTCGGAGATGCTGCAAAAAAAGCCGCGCCAATAATAATTACCGTGGTAATTACCTGAATTACATCATTAGCGCCACCGTCTAAAAAACGCTCCAGTTGATTGATATCATCATTCAAAATCGATATCAAACCACCCGTGCTACGTTCTTCAAAATAAGCTAATTCTAATTCTTGCAAATGGCTGTAAACTTCCAGGCGTAAATCGTGCTGAATATTCTGAGCCAAATTACGCCATAAATAATCATAAGCATATTCAAAAATAGACTCCAATGCCCAAACTATCGCACTCAAACCAGTGATAATTGCCAGTTGCCAAAAAACATCTTTTATGCCCCACTGAGCGATAATCGAATCTTCATGTTTCACCACCACATCAACGGCAATTCCGATTAATGCCGGCGGCGCTAAGTCGAAGAGTTTATTCAAGAAGGAAGAGATAGTTGCTAGGCAAATTTGAACGCGGTAGCGGCGCCCGTATTTTAGCAGCCGCTGCAAAGGATGCGTAGATTTAGGGAGATTTGGTGACAATTGATGATGGGGGGTAATTGGGCAGTTTTTAGATTTTGCACTTACTCTCACAGCTTTAGAAACGGGCAAGATGCCCGTTCCACAATTAAGAATTTGTCTTGTGGAACAGGCTTCTAGCCTGTTTTTAACTGGCAAGATGCCCGTTCCACAATTAAGAATTTGTCTTGTGGAACAGGCTTCTAGCCTGTTTTTAACTGGCAAAATGCCCGTTTCACAACTCAGGATTTGTCTTGTGGAACAGGCTTCTAGCCTGTTCCTGACAACAAATTCTTGAAAACAAACAAATAGCCTAGCTTACGCTTTAAAGGTTAACACAGGCTTCAGTTTAGCGACTACATCAACCATTTGCGCCTCTACTTGAGCGTCAATTACTGGTTGAATAGGCTTGTAAGCTGCCGGTGCTTCTTCTATTCTGCGCTCTTCCCTTAAGGTAATGCAATCTACGCCAGTTAAGCCCAAAGCAGTGTCACTTTTGTCAACACCTTCGCGACTCATATCGAAACGCGATCGCGCTCTACCAGCACCGTGAGAAGCCGATCGCAAAAATCGATCGTTTCCCTTGCCAATTAGCAGATAAGACGGCGCACCCATCGAACCAGGTATGATTAAAGGTTGTTCGAGATAGGCAGGACAAGCACCTTTGCGAGTCACCCAACCGGCACCTTCAGCTAAAGTGATGTTGTGAGGTAAATCGTAGACTAAAGGAGCTTCGATATCGCCGAAAACTTGCCGCAAACGCAGCCGCAAAAGTTCTGCTAACAGCAAACGATTGACGAAACCATAGTTAGCCGCTGTTGCTTCCGCTTGCAGATAACTGTGGACAAGTTCGGGATTTGCGGAGAGTGACAGCGGGAAAAGCTCTGATTCCGGGTATTTGAGGTTTTTCGGCCAAGCGTCACGAGCCCAATCGCGCCACATTCCACCGATATATTTACCCACATTCCGAGAACCGGAGTGAATCATGAAAGCGATTTGTCCCGATCGCACACCCCAATTATAAGCCCTAGCCTTGTCCAGAACTTCGTCAACCACTTGAATTTCCACAAAATGATTGCCGCCGCCGATAGTACCCAAGCCGCCATCCCTGACTAAGCCGTCGTTTGGGACTAATTCTGGGGGAGCCCATTTGACATCGCCATTCATCGAACCGCCGAGAAAAGTACGCGCGGACTCTTTTGCCAACTGCTCGAAATCCGAATTGATCGCACTGCCAGTTGCCTTGTCCAGCATAGCATCCAGCCATCCGGGAATCCCGTGTTGGAACATAGCACGAGCAGTTTTTGCCGTCATGCTGACATCGCGAGTACCGAAAAAGTAATCGCCTTTCAGATACATTTAACCCGGCAAATCCAGGACTAAGCCAGAATTAGCCGTGTATGGCAAGACAAAGAAAGCAGCAAGCTCTCCCGTCAAGGAGGTATCTCT
>REAP01000163.1 GCA_004294385.1 Oscillatoriales cyanobacterium
AGCGGTCGCTAAAAATCTGATCAGATAGCGCGATCGCTTTTACTTTTGCCGATCGCACCCGAGAATGAAACAACCCTGGGTTTTAACCCCTGTCGGACTGTGAAATGAACATTAAGTTGACACCAATGGGCTCTTGGAGTGTCCTCTATCCTGACGTTGTAACCGGAATTGATATGACTTAATCATCCAGGGGTAAACTTGGGCCCGATGGCGGTAAAACTTGGCGGTGAACGGTGATTTTGTCACTTTCTCGCTGAGTTTGCATTTCTACAGCGATCGCCTCAAATTCGATTTCCATGCAGCCGTAGGGGATTTCTAATTCGGCCATTGCTTGGACATTCCCCAAACCATTAGGTGCAAATTCCGTAATCCACCGAGGCCCGTCGAGAATCACGTAGGTTTGTCGATCGTACACCCAGATTTTCACAAAAATTCGTGGCATTAATTCCGGCAATTGCACACGGACTTTTGCTGGCTTTCCTGCAACTATTTCCCTAGGCGGTTCGATAACGGGCATTGGTACTACGTCGTCTGCTGACAAAACGTAGGGAGTCATCGGAGTTACTTCTGCTTCGACTACTGTTGTTTTCTTTGCCGCTACGTTTTTCTGGGATTGGGAAACTGGTTCATCGAAAATCACAAATTCTCTGGCTTCCCAGCTAGTAGGTTTGGATTCGGAAATTTGAGATTCGCTGATTTTGATTGACGGTGGAGTTGGTTTGGTATTTTCCACAACGGCAATTTCCTCCCTGCTATTTTCCGCTGCTTTGGGAGTTGGTGACAGGGGGGTGTTTTTCAGCCATTCGGGGGATTCACCGCTGCTGACAAAGGAACTCAGTCGCGACCAAAATCGATTTTGGACGTTTAAGGTTTGAAATGCTTCTTTTGTGGGCGCTGGTGGAGTTTCTGAGGCTGGTGTTTCTGGTTCGGGGCTGTTTTGGGGTTTTTGCCCGATCGCAGGAACTTCCGCTTTTTCCAGGGAATTAGAGCTTTCTGAAGGTTGAGTTTGTGAGTCTAATTTGACATCTACTTGTTTAGTTGCTACCTCAGTTTGAGGAGAATTGACAATTTCTGAGAGCAATTTTTCTCGGTTGCTGTCAGGAAGTTTGCGACCAAATGTGGGCAATTCTAACTTATTATTAACACTCTTATCCTGACGGATACTAAGTTTTGGGGGTAATGTTTGATTAGTTTCGTCGGCGGTTGGTGAAGGATCTAAGGATTTTTCTACTAGCTTGAGGAAGGATAGATTAGGTTCAATAGCAGCTTGTTTTGGGGTGATGGGCGAGGGTTCAGGTTTGGATTTCTGTTCGCCGAAATTGTCTTCAATCACATCTAGAAGCTGCTCTAAACGGGCTGTAATTGTAAAAAATTGGGTGGCAAGAGTGACATTAGCACTGCTGAGAATTGCTTCTCCTAAAATTAGGCGGCTTTTGCACTCGGCTGGAATATAAGTGACGCAAGCAAAGATGCAAGGGGGAAGTTGTTCTGGCATCGGTTGATGGATTTCTGCGAGAACTTGTGAGGTTTGGGGTTCTCGCAGGTAGATTTGCAGTTGTGTTGAACCGATGACTTTTGTCAATTCTGCGGTTTGAGATTCGGGAATTGGTGTTGCGGTTTTGCCGGGGGTTGGGCTCAGGTCAATTTTACCGGAAATGATCAACGGGCGACCTAGTTGAGTGACGAAGGTTTCTCGATCGAGAATTATTTGTAGATTATATGGGGATTTGGGCTGCGGCGGTTGGGGAATCGGGAATTGATAGATTTTGGTGGGCTGCGGTTCTGGTATGGGTGTGGCGCGATCGGCTGCTGCTGCAAGTTCTGAGTCTATTGCGAAACTTGTCGGTTCTGTGGAGTCGATCGGCTGTAGTGGTTCGGATGTGTCCGATTCTGCCTGCAACACTTCCAACTGAACGCCGTATTGCCAAGGTTGGGCTGGTTTTGATTCGGGATCTGCCAAGCAGGAAAGTTCCCACTTGCCAGGTTTGAGGCGGGTGTAGGGAATTATGACTACTAATCCTTCTGGATTGGTGCGAGTCGATCGACTTTGGACTTGTCGCTGTGGCGGTATTTGCCACAGTGAAGTGTAGCTAACGCGAATTTCGATGTCGGTGTTGGGGTGTGGAACCCGCGCCACGACGCGATACCTACCTTCTAGAATTTCCACATCAGGGGTTTCTAGCGGCAACCAGGCGCGATCGCCTTCTTTCTGTAGTAAAAATTCTAATTTTTTCATAAATTTCTTTCCCCTTGGAGATCTCCGCTTTATTCCTTCAAGGTTGGCGGTGGTTTATTTTCCGACAGCTACAGGTATTGGATTACACTATGTTTTACACTTTAACATCCCGATCGGTCAATCGATTTTAGATTTCGGATTTTAGATTTTAGATTTCGGATTGAAGAATGCAGACATAGCAACCGCCAAGACGATCGGGACATTCTTAATCACCGAAACTGTTGCTATTATTACCTTTTCCTTCCTTCTTCCTGAACCGGTTCCTGAGCGTAGTCGAAGGGCCTTCTTCCTTCTTCCTTCTTCCTTCCACTTTCTCACCAAGGACTCCCGATGATGCTAAAAGCTGCCCAATAGAAAGGATGGGATAGATTTTTGCTATCAAGTTGCGGAATAGACAAAGGCAAAATTGTTTCCCCTCTGGAACTTCGCAATTGACCATTTTCGATCGTGACTTTACCCTCGATCGCAGCTATTTGTGCTTGTCGCATCGCTTCGGCTTTAATGATTGGAGGATCCTTTGGTTTACTGACTTTTAACTGCTGATAAAACTCGGTCATTAGCGCTAGAGTACCCGCATCGCTGACATACCACAAGCTAGCGAGAGCAGATTTTGCTCCTGATTGCAGCGCCAAGCCAGCAAATCCCAATTCTGCCTCCTTATCTCCTATGGCTGTTTTACAAGCACTTAATACTAATAGTTCTAGCGGCGGATTGTTCCATTTTAAGTCTCTCATTTGATCCAGTCCCAGTTGCGTATCCCAAAATTGAATATAGGAATTTTGGGGCGATCCAGACCGAAATTCTGCATGGGTGGCGAGATGGATAATTCCATATCTTCTTTGCAATCGCTGGGATTGCAAGTTGACTATCGTGAAATCTTCGTTGATCAATGATTTACCAGGCCACTGTTGCGCGATCGCACGTAATTCCAAAGACACCGCCGGCAATGGCTGTTTATTCGATGTTTCCGAGAAAACTGATGCCCCCATTGCTAGGACTTGGGCGTTTCTGATATCGGCATACTTAATATCTGTGAACTTGAAAGCAGGGATACGCGCCAAGCTATATTTTTGGATCAGAAATTGCTCTCCATCGTGCATTGCAGCCAGCGGCAAAGTTCGCAAACCTTCACCCACACAGAATAGTAGGGTTTCAATTTTTGCTGCTTGTAAGTCCGCTTCTAGGGGCGCTATCATCCATTTATAAAGCTTTTGGGCTGGTTCTAAATAGCTGGTAGTATTGATTTTTCTGGGATTCGTAATTTCGCTACTGAATGCTTTGGCTACTGGCTGCAAGTTGTTGAGTTTTGCATCGGGTACACTGCGGAGGATTGGCGCGCGATCGGGCAATATCAATATTAGTTCTAGTTGGTCTGTACGCGGTATCGCATAAATTAAAGCTGGTTTTTTCTTGGTTTCAACTGCTAGGCGAGATAAAGTTTTTGATATTTGTTCAGCCGTTTTCGATCGAGCCCCAAAGTTTTCTGACAAGTATTTTTGATAGTCTTCTTCCCAGTCTAGTTCGATTCTAGTTACGGCTTCAGCAAGATTCCCTTCGTCGAGAATTTTTCTCATTTCTTGCCCATTAAGTCCCCCTGTTCCTATGGGCTGGGCAACTGTGCCGAGGTTAACGGTACTCCACCAGAAAAATATGAATGTTAAACAGTAAAAAAATGCTGCTTTAATTCTCTTATAAGTTTTATTTTTATGACGTTGTTGCTGGGATTGGTAGTGCATTATTTTATGCCAATTATTTAAACCTTCAATCCTTGAAAAAACCAGAGGTTTTAATCTGGATGGAAACTAGGACTATCTTTGCCAGATTATAGCATCAACAGTCGTAGACACAATTCCCAATTCCCAATTCCCCATTCCCCATTCCCCATTCCCAATTCCCTATTCCCAATTCCCAATTCCCTATTCCCAATTCCCTATTCCCAATTCCCAATTCCCTATTCCCAATTCCCTATTCCCAATTCCCTATTCCCAATTCCCTATTCCCAATTCCCAATTCCCTATTCCCAATTCCCTATTCCCAATTCCCAATTCCCAATTCCCTATTCCCAATTCCCTATTCCCTATTCCCAATTCCCAATTCCCAATTCCCAATTCCCAATTCCCAATTCCCTATTCCCAATTCCCTATTCCTTCAATAACAACTTTGCCAAAACATTTCGCGTTATCTGCTGAGCTCCGGGATTTACAACGGGCGATCGCAACTGCGGTGCATTATAATCATCCAATCCCCAGATCCATTGCATCGAACCAGTCGCAAATACTTTCGCCCCCGAATCTGCCGTATAAAGCGTCATATCAGCATAGCGAGTCCCCCCACCATAAGGGTATGGAGAATGGGCGAGACGAACGATATTTTTCGGGGCATTACCAAACATTCGATCGACTTCATAACCCAACAATCCCGGCAACTTATCACCCTGCTTTAAATCCGTTTTTTCTAACAGCCAGTCGGGGGCATTTTGATCGATCGCAATATCAGAATTCACCTGAAATGTTTCGTACATCACACCGATCAAAGCATCTTCGGGGCGGCCGATAGTGCTGTCTCGCCAGCGAGTTGTTACCAAAGAATCGAATGTCCGCGATTTATTGTAAGTAGCTATTTTGGCTGGTTCTAGTTTGCCAATTCCATAATTTAGATCTCCCACAGCAGCTATTTCTACAGGTAAATTAACCGTACCCACTGGCTGAGTCAATCCGCCCATAGGATCTAAATCTGCCATTTCCTTATAAGCAACTACCGTTCGATTCACTTCGCCAGTAATTCGGCTGGGTTCTAAGCGAATTTGCCAATAACAAATATTAGAACCAAAAAAGCCCATACTAACGCCTTTATCCCTAGCTGTTTCTATATTTTGCCGCATATCTCTAGACCAATATTCATCATGACCTACAGACAAAAAAGCTTTGTGAGATAATAGCAGTCTTGTGTTAAAATGGGTGTCAATGTTGGTGGCATAGGTGACATCATAACCTTCTTTTTCCAACCACCTCACCATATTGTATTCCCAACCACCGCTGGAAGTCCTTCTTTTGGGCTGAAAATTGGTTAAAAATTCCCCCGCACCCACACCATAAGCTGCACTGCGGTTGGGACTCATGGCATAGGGTCGATTGAAGGAAACTTTATAAGCTTGTTTGCCGCGACTGTTCCAGCGGTAAAGGGATTTATAGCCCCAATTGTTGTAGGCTTGAAAGGTAGTGACGCTGGATTGAAATAAAAGATCGGATTTGCGATCGTCATCCCGTACTACAAATATAATGTAACTTTGCTTGCCCGTTTTGCTGGCAGTCAACTTAGCTAAATAAACGCCGCTAGTCCAATCATTTGTGCGATCGCAAATTTGCAAAATATACGGATCTTGCCAATGGCACTCAATTAGTCCCGATGCTTCGTCTTCTTTCGGTGAAGATTGTCTAATTCCCTTCCGAATTATTGGGTCATTCATGCGTCGTCCGCCCAGCCCATTATACCATCCCATCCTAAATATGTCTATAGTATAATTGGGTTCATTGGTATTAACAAATAATTTAATTTCATCGCCCCGATTAACGCTAGTAAGAGAGGCATAACCTTCGATTTCTCGTTTGATCGCAGGATTGGTTAACTCCCAATCCGCAGTGCCGAGTTTTTGGTTTTCTAGGGCTGTGAGATTATTGGCGATCCTCTTCGAGGGCTTTCCTTCGGATCGCTTCGCTAACGCTAACACACTTTTTTCCAGACTAGAATAATTTTGAGAACTTGCTACTGTCTTAGCAAAAAAAGGAGCAGCCAAGCCTGTGAAAAAAGCTTTGATAAACTCTCGACGACGCCATCTCCCAAATAGTCTAATTGTCATCGGATTTTAGATTTTAGAGTCTTTAAGGTGATCTAGGCTACATATAACTTTACATCAGCCTCAGAGGATATCATAGCTTAGATGGAAGAATAGATCCCACAACCTCTAGCCTAAAATCGTTTGACTTATTTGTTTTGACCCCTGTTACCGTGTATCAACGATGAGTGAATCAATCAATTCCCCGCTACCTCAACCAATTTCGCGACGAACCGCCCTCAAATTACTCGGAGTTGGGGCCACGGGCGGACTCGTCGGCTACTCTCGTTTTTCCAAGCCAGAGCCCACCGTTTTTGCACAAGACACCCTCGACTTACCGCGACTCCTAAACAAACCCAAAACCGTTGTAGTAGTCGGTGCTGGCTTAGCTGGACTCGCCTGCGCCTACGAACTTAGTCAGCGGGGTTTCGCCGTGACGCTGTTGGAGAAGTCACCCCAACTCGGCGGCAAAATTGCTAGTTGGCCGATCCAAGTCGGGAACGAAACCTTTATGATGGAACACGGTTTTCACGGTTTCTTCCCACAATACTATAACCTCAAAAGTGTAGTCCAAGAACTAGAAATTACCGATAACTTTGTATCTTTAGAATCTTACGCTGTTCTCTTTCGAGATGGCAAATACAAGCCAGAAGTTTTTCGTCCTAATCATTCAGCTTTCCCCTGGAATATAGTTGATTTGGGAATAGCTTCTCCCAACTGGACAAAGTGGGGAATTAATCTGACTAAACCTGCACACTGGCAAGTGTTTCGCGAAATTGGTGGTTTCCAAACTCAAAAAAGTTTCGCGAGACTCGACAATATCTCGGTTGCTGACTGGGTGAAAGGTGAGTTTCCGCGCGGACTTTACGACTTGTATTTTCTGCCTTTTGCTAAGTCTAGTCTCAACTCTCCCGATGAATTGAGTGCGGGAGAATTAATGCAGTTTTTCCATTTTTACTTTTTCGGGAATCCCGAAGGTCTAGCCTTTAATGGTACACGGCAAGATATGGGAACCAGTTTGGTACAACCCATTGCTAAATCCATTGAAAATAAAGGTGGCAAAGTATTGACAGATGTCGCAGTTAGTGAAATTCATTGGGAAAATGGCAAGATTAATTCTCTGAGTTATCAATCGGGAGATGTGCAAAGTAAAGTACCTTTTTGGGTGAAACATAACTCGCTATTAAGTGATGATAACTCTACAGAATATTTCGGTGCTGGAGATAATGTCTATGCCACAGTTCCGGGAGGAAAAGAGGCGATTTCTCTCAGTTGTACTCACCAAGGCTGCACAGTTCAAAAACAGAATGATGGTCAATTTCATTGTCCTTGTCATGGCGCAGTTTTTGATGCGGAAGGACGGGTTGTCAGCGGGCCAGCACAACGGGATTTGCCCAGATTTAAGGTGGTTGCGAAAAAAGATGATGAGGTACAATTAGCCACAGCCATTGACAATTCTAAACCTCAAAAATTGGCAGAAACATTGCAGGCTGATTATTATGTTTTGGCGGCAGATGTGCCGGGGATGCAGCATTTGTTTAGTTTGGCTAGCGGCGAGGTGAATCCACAAGTGCAGAGTCGGATTGAGGGTTTGAAAATAGCCGATCCGTTTGCGGTTGGTCGTTTTTGGTTCGATCGCGATTTTGCATGGAAACACAGCAATTTCAGTTCGCTGTCTGGTTACAAACTGACTGACAGCATTACGCTTTACCACCGGATTCAGGAGCAATTTATCGAATGGAACAAAGAAACTGGCGGTAGTGTAGTGGAGTTACACGCCTATTGTTACAAGGAGAAAGAGTTTCCGAATCAGCAAGTTTTGCTCGCTACTTTTGAGGAAGAGTTGTATGAAATTGTTCCAGAATTAAAAGAGGCAAATATGCTACATCGGGAATTGGTCAATCAAAAGAATTTCTCTGGATACCCGCCCGGTAGTTATGCCGAACGCCCGGAAACTTGTTGCGATGTGCCTAATCTGTTGTTTGCCGGAGATTGGGTGAAAATGCCGTTTCCTTGCGGTTTAATGGAAAGGGCGGTGAGCAGCGGTTTGTTGGCGGCTAATGCTATTTTACATCAGGAGGGTTTGCAGAGGCGATCGCTCTTGACGGTCAATCCTGAAGGCGTGTTGAAAATCTAAGAGTGGCAATTGGGGTGAGTTTTATCGGCAATTATGGTTTGTAAAACCTGCCCCTATAAGTTGAATTTATCTCACATCTTGCAGCATTGTCAGCAACAGGCAAGATGCCTGTTCCACAAAGAGTACATTTCTTGTGGGATGGGCATCCTGCCCGTCAGCAACAGGCAAGATGCCTGT
>REAP01000164.1 GCA_004294385.1 Oscillatoriales cyanobacterium
TCCCGGTACAATTGTCAACACTTCCCAAGCAATTGGCCCAACACCAAGCTTACCACCACTACCGATAGAGGTTCCTGTTTCTAACAAACTTGGTTTAGCAGTAGACCCCGGGCAAACTTTAGCCTTAATTGGTGGAGACATTCAACTAAACGGCGGCAATTTAACAGCTTATACCGGACAAATATTATTAGGAAGTGTGAAAAGTCCCGGTTTAGTGCAATTTGAGCCAACAGCTTTAGGTCTGAATTTAAACTATGGCAATATTCAGAACTTCGGCAACATTCAAATGAACGGTGCATTTATAAATACCAGCGGATTAGGAGGTGGAAAAATTGACATCAGAGGTTCTAATGTCACCATTAGCAGTTCCGGAATTGTGGGATTGACACTCTCGAATATTGATGGCAGAAGTATTGATATTAATGCCCAAAACTTGCGAGTAGATAAAGGGTCGCAAATTCTCAGCGCCACACTCGGAGATGGGAAGGGGAGCGATTTCAACATCCGCGCTACTGACTCCGTAGAAATGATCGGGCTGGGAATTGAAGGCTATCAGCGGATTTACAGCCAATATTTAGCTTCTGGATCGTTCAACCCTTTCGATCCGCAAATTATGCTGAGTGCTGGTACTGCTGGTAGTGGAGCCGCTGGAAATATTAACATTGACACTCCTCGGCTGCTGCTGCGCGATGGGGCACTGGGCGCCGGAAATCTGAATATCCGTGCTAACACCGTCGAATTGATCAGTTCAGTGCTCAACAGCGGCACAACTCGTGGAAGTACCGGCCAAGGCGGAAGTATCACTGTTGACGCACAACGGTTAATCATGCGCGATGGAGCCAGTCTGATCGGCATCAGCCGTAGTGATGGAGCATCGGGGAATATCGCGATTAAAACGAATGAATCTGTAGAATTGTCGGGGAGTCTGGGTGGAATTACGATCGACACTAAGCGGCTGATTGTTTCTGATGGAGCTGTAATTACTTTATCGACGGGTGCGATTTTTGGTGAAAGCGTGTTTTCTGCCCGTGGGGGGCCCGGAGGAAATTTAACTTTGAGAGCCTCAGAGTCGATCGAAGTGAGTGGCGAATCGGGAGTTTTGGGGACTGCGGGCTACAGGCTTAGTGTTATTGGCTCTGAAACTTCAAGCTCTAGTCGGGGTGGAGATATTCGCCTCTCTACACCCAGGCTCACTCTGCGAGGTGGGGGTGTTATTACTGCCGGTTCTTTGAGTGCAGCAGATGCCGGAGATATTACGATTAATGCCGATCGTCTAGAAGTGCAAGGGATGGCGAGTAATGGTGGCTTCAGAAGTAAAATTGAGGCTTCTAGTGGCAAAGCGTACACTGCTGTCAATCCCAACGCTACGGGGAATGCAGGTTCGCTAAATCTGAATGTTAATCAATTGATTGTCCGGGATGGTGCAACGGTGAGTGTTCAGGCTTTGGGAACGGGAAGGGCTGGTAATATTAATGTTGTCGCCAACTCGATCGCCCTTGACAACCAAGCCAGCATTGATGGTACAACTGTATCTGGTACTGGGGCAAATATTAATCTGCGATCGCGATCGATCCAGCTACGGCGCAATAGCAGAATTACCACCGATGCAGGTATTTCTGACGGTGGAAATATCAGAATTAATAGCGATATTTTGGTAGCTTTACCGCGAGAAAATAGCGATATCACAGCCAATGCTCGGACAGCTACGGGAGGGCAAGTGACGGTGAATGTACCGAATATTTTTGGTTTTACGAGCGTTAATCGCGATCGGGCTAAAAGCAGTTTAGGATTAACTGACACTGAATTTGCCGCCTTACAAGTGAATCCAACTTCTTTAATTCCTACTAGCGATATCGCCGCCATTTCTCAACAGGCTGGCCCAGCTTTACAAGGGGCGGTAACATTTAGCACTGCTGGTGTTAATCCCGCTCAAGGGTTAGTAGAATTGCCGCAAAATGTTGTCGATCCGACTGCGTTAATTGTGGCTAATCCCTGCATAGAAGGGTCAGAGAATGAGTTTAGTATTACTGGTAAAGGAGGAGTACCGCCCAATCCTAATGATGTGCTCAGCAGCGATTCAGCTCAGTTTAGTTGGGTGGAATCGGCCAGAGGTGAAAGTCAGAAAACAGAAGTTAAAAAGCCTGAAAGAGAAATACAGCCAATGGCAATGATTCCGGCTCAAGGTTGGGTGATGAATGCTCAAGGGCAAGTAACACTGGTAGCAGATAATTCAACGGCTCAAGTTCCGCAGCGCCAGAGGCGAGTTTTGCCTGTTTGCCGGGAGCGTTGAAATGCTGTATGGTTTCGACTACGCTCAACCACCGGGAAAGAACCGTAGGCTGAGCGTAGTCGAAGCCGGAATTTACAGCAATTGCTATATGGTTTCGACTACGCTCAACTACCGGGAAAGAACCGTAGGACAGCAATTGCTATACAGTTTTAAACCATAATATCAAAGGACACGGCATTTGCCGCGTCCTACAAATCTCACCCGAAACTAACCAGGTTTGCGATTACTTAATGAACAGCATTTCCTGATAAGTAGGTAGCGGCCACAAATCATCAGCCACTTCACCTTCCAAAGCATCCGCATACTGGCGAACTTCATCCATCAAAGGACGAATAGTTTGCGAAGCATACTGCATATGATCTTCTGTCGAAGCAAAATCATGCTTGCTCAAAGCATCAGTTAACTTGCTAGCACAATCCATCATCGATTTCACCAGCGTAGCTACTTTTTCGGCAGTTGCTTTGTCCAGTTCAATGCCAATTTCTTTCAAGCCTGCGATCGTGCTAGAAAGATCAGACAAATAACTTACCGCTGCTGGATAAATCATGGTTTTTGCCATGCTTACTACCAGTTTTGCTTCGACTTCAATTGCCAGCAAATACTGCTCTGCATAGACATCGTAACGGCTTTCTAATTCAACAGGAGTCAAAACACCTGTCTTTTCAAACAAATCTTCAATGTATCCAGCCTTCAAAACAGGCAAAGCATCGGCAGTCGTCCGCAAGTTGGCTAAACCACGTTCTTCAACGGCCATTTTGTGCCATTCTTCAGAATAGCCATTGCCACCAAATACCACAGCACCATGCTCGTCCATCACTTCTTTCAGGACATTTTGGATGGCTGCATTCAGTTCAGTTCCTTTCGCCAAATCGGTTTCTAACTTGTTAGCAATCCAGTCCAAAGAATCTGCCAGAATTGTATTCATTGCCACCAATGGGCCCGAAACAGACTGACCAGAACCTACAGCGCGGAATTCAAAGCGGTTTCCAGTAAAAGCGAAGGGCGATGTCCGGTTTCTGTCGCCGGCATCCTTGATGAAAGTAGGGAGTGTTTCTACACCTAAGTTCATGATTCCCCGACCTTGAGAGTCCTTAACTCCTCCTTGGCTAATTTGCTCGAATACATCTTCTAATTGTGAGCCCAAATAGACAGAGATAATCGCTGGTGGAGCTTCGTTAGCACCCAATCTGTGGTCGTTACTAGCAGTAGCAACTACCGCGCGCAACAAGGGGCCGTATTTGTGAGCTCCGCGAATCACAGCGCCGCAGAAAACTAGAAATTGGACGTTGGAGTGTGGTGTATCACCTGGGTCTAATAAGTTTCCTTGGGTAGCGTTACCAACAGACCAGTTGACGTGCTTGCCGGAACCGTTAATGCCTGCAAAGGGCTTTTCGTGCAGCAAACAAACAAAACCGTGTTTCTTCGCAGTATTACGAAGAATTGTCATAGTTAATTGTTGGTGGTCGCTGGCGACGTTTGCTGATTCAAAAAATGGTGCAATTTCAAATTGACCTGGTGCTACTTCGTTGTGGCGAGTTTTGGCAGGAATGCCCAGCCGATACATTCTTTCTTCTACTTCCTGCATGAAGACTTGAACGCGCTCTGGAATTGCTCCAAAATAGTGGTCGTCAAATTGCTGACCTTTGGCTGGAGGTTTGCCAAACAGGGTGCGACCTGCTAACATTAAGTCGGGGCGATTGTTGGCAAAGTTTGAATCTACCAAGAAGTATTCTTGTTCGGCACCGCAACTGGAATTTACTGGAGCTACTTCGGTATTTCCTAATAGTTTCAAAACGCGGGTTGCTGCTTTATTCATTGCGGCAATGGAACGTAGAAGTGGCGTTTTTTTGTCTAATGCTTCGCCTGTCCAGGAGATGAAAACAGTGGGAATGCACAAGGTCATTCCGTTGTCTGTTTCCATGACATAAGCAGGGCTGGTGACATCCCAGGCTGTGTATCCGCGAGCGGCGGCGGTGGAACGGATGCCACCGTTGGGGAATGAGGAGCCATCGGGTTCGCCTTGTACTAGAACTTTGCCGGCAAATTCTGAGATGACTGAACCATCGCCTTGTACGGAGATGAAACCGTCGTGCTTTTCGGCTGTGCCGTTGGTGAGCGGGTAGAATACGTGGGCGTAGTAGAGGGCTCCTTTGGAAATAGCCCAGTCTTTCATGGCTACTGCAACTACATCAGCTACGGATTCGTCGAGTTTTTTGCCGGTTTGAACTGTATTTTTTACTGATTTAAAAATACTTTTGGGCAGACTTTCTTGCATCTTGCTCAGACTAAAAACGTCTGTTGCCCACATATCTTCTAGTCGCTTCGGAGGCCGAGCGGGAATTAGTTGGCGATTGACGATTTGAGAAATTGCTTGAACGCGCGATTCGTTTCCACTCATGGTTATTTCTGTTGTTGATTAGGGGAGGATTTGTTTTGAAAAAATACGGCTTAGGAATTGATGACAATCCAGTTTTAGATTCGGTTGGATTTCGGTTATTAACAAAACAATAGATGACAAGAGGGTGTACTAAATTTGAGTCAATATTATAGATGTCAATATTGCACAGACTTAGTAGCTAATCTTTACCCTGGGTAAGCTGAAAAGTTTTGTGCCGATCGCGATTTTGATCAATTCAGGTCAAAACTGTTTGGGGTTTTTCACTGCGTTGTGCGATCGCAAAATCGCATTCTGCCAAATAACACACTTGTGTGAGTTTTTGGGGAATTATCGAAAATGCACAATCTACACTTGGAAAGTGTAAACAATCATTAATTAAATAAATGTATCAGAGGCTACGGAATTTTAGGTTTTTGCATAAATGTCATAGAGACGTTCCGCCGGAATGTCTTCTGCTACTGCACTCCTGTTGCTAGATTGTGGCGTTGAGGGTGGTAGCCAGGGAATATCGGTAACACCTGAGTCGCAGCCAAGTTGTTTTAGAAATTAGTCCAAGGCAGTGCCGTGTCCCTACCCAGAATAACATTGTAGGGAGACGGCACTCGCGGTCTCCTCTATATCATTCCGGTGTTACCGGAATTGATATAACCTATAGCAATCCTAAATCATTTGCATAATTATTGTAGGGGATCTTGGCCCCGTGGTTGCCCGATAGATAAGATAAGGGGTAGGCACGGGGGCACTACCCCTACAAATTTGTCTGAATCATTTAGGATTGCTATAGTGTTTCTGTCCGCTGTAATGACATGATTCAACTGGATTACAGACTTGCTTCTGGATAGGAATACGAATCACAAACTCCGCCCCTGTTCCTGGAGTTGAAAAACACATTAGCTTACCGCCATGTTTTTCCGTGATAATCTGGTGACTAATAGCCATTCCCATTCCTGTTCCCTTACCAATCGGTTTTGTGGTAAAAAATGGATTAAATATTTGTTGTTGAATTGATTCTGGCATTCCTAGTCCAGTATCTGCGATCGCAATTTGCACCCATTCTAGATCGATCGCCGATGTAGAGATAGTAATCTGACTAGAATTTTCTTTTCTTTCTTGAACCGTTCGTTTTTCATTTACTTCATCAACAGCATCAATCGCATTTGCCAGAATATTCATAAACACCTGATTCAGTTGTCCGCCATAGCACTCCACCAGGGGCAAATTATCATAGTTCCGAATCACCTGAATCTCTGCGTATTCCGGTTTATTCTTCAGACGATGCTGCAAAATCAGCAATGTACTATCGATACCTTCATGAATATCCACAGGCTTGAACTCAGCTTCGTCCATTCGTGAAAATATCCGCAATGATAGGACAATGTTACAGATGCGATCGGTCCCAAGCTTCATAGAGCTGAGAATTTTAAGTAAGTCTTTCTGCAAAAAATCCAAGTCAATTGCATCCGACTCCTCTTGAATTTCAGGGTTCGGATTGGGATAGTGCTGCTGATAAAGTTGCACGATATTCAGTAGATTTTGAGAATATTCCTCAAGATATCTTAAGTTGCCGTGGATGAAGCTAACTGGATTATTAATTTCATGGGCCACACCTGCGACAAGTTGCCCTAAGCTGGACATCTTTTCGGCATGAATGAGTTGAGTTTGAGTTCGTTTAAGTTCGATCAGAGTCTGTTCTAACTGACGCTTTTCTTTGAGTTCTTTTTGTGAATTTTCTAGCTCGTTGATGATTTGTCGGAGCAAATACTCTTTTTTTTGATTCGTTTGCTCAAGTTCTAGGCAAGTTGTCTCCGAGCGCTCTAACTTTTTTCGCAAAATGCGATTTTCTTTTTCAAGATGCTTAATCATTGCCAGAGCATCTATTTGTTTTGACTCCATTTTAGGCTTCTCCTAGTAGCAAAGTGATAAATGTTTGATTGTGAAAATAAGAGATTCCCTGCTGTTCTAGGGGGGAAATTTCGCCATTGGTGTAAAAGCCACAACTCGGCAATGATTCGGTAAAGCAGGTTTGAGTTAGTGCATATTCTTCTTTAGTGCGAGTACCTAAAACTTGTCGCCTACCGCAACAGGAAAAATACAAAGCAGCAGCAGGTTCTTTACCGGGATAATTCTGTAAGGCTTGCATCATAGATGTTCGAGATGCAGATAGAATACTATCATGGGTGGCTTCGGAAATTTGAACGATCGCCCCTTCTGGAACATCCCCAAAAAAGGTCACGCTACCAACTGCTGGATCGTAAACTCCGTTAGATGCTCGCAAATAGTAATGAGTCTCATTGATATCAAACACGGCTAGGGGATATTCTGTGGCTGGCATCCTTTTCCCCAAATAGTGCTGATAAAACTCTAGAGCAGGTTTACCATCGATTTCGTAGACGACGTTTTGAGAAGCTTTGGTGATTTTACCTCGCTTACCAACCGGATTCCACCCACTAGCAACACTATGAGAAAAGAGAATCGACCCAGAGATTAAGAGAATGGGAATTGCATCGCTATAAACTTCGGTTTTGTAAAATTGATAGGTTTGTTTGAACTGCCACTGATCGGCAGTTATTCCGCCCAAAATAGGTACTTTTCCCCCTAAAGCTTGATTCAAGCTATCTAAAATCAAAACGGCGCTGGTGGTGAGACTTTCTGGCAAAGTAATACAGAGTTTAATTGGCTCTATATGACCTGTTGTTGCTTGAACAATAGCGGTTTTAATGGCAGCTTTCAAGTCGTGGGAAATGTCTCGTCCAATTCCAGCACGAATCGCGATCGTGTCTGAACAAAATAGCATCAGAGTCAGTGAATCTTGTTCAAACCCTAAAACAGAAGACATCTCTCCATCAGTTGTGCCACCAATTAGCTCAATTCCTGGATAGGTCTGATTAATTTGATTTAAGATGAGAGTATGTTCAAAGTCAATGGCTGCGAACAATATACCTGCTTGAGGAGATGCTCCTGACAGGGATTGGTGACATTGTTCTAGGACTTCTGTTATGGCTGAGAGAGAGTCAGGATCGTTGCTATGACCAACTACAGTTTTCAACATCGGTTTACTCCAATAATTGTACTGTCAGTACAAATGTAAAGGTAAGAGCTATGCGTCAGCGATCATACTTATAAGCCGATGCTTATCAATATAAATACAGCAAAAATTCCTCGGAATTAAAATTTTAAAATAATCTTATCATACTGCTCGACTGAAAATCAAAACCGATCGCACTTTTGCAGTCTTGGACGCATTCTGGACGCTGTTGCAAAGGTTTGAGATTCTTCGCAGTCCTGATCCTTGCGAAGGATCAGAATGACAGAATTACGTCCCAATGCGTCCAGGACTATTTTGTTGAAAATCTGGGAATGGGAGACGGGAAATGGTGTTAGCTGCGATCGCCTAAATTCTGATTTGTTCACAGCTACTGCAAGGTTACATCTATACTTTACGATCATAGATTAGTTGGAAAAAGTGAATTGTATGATACTTTTCAAATTATTACCGATCGCCTTGGTATGCTTAAATTATGTCATCGGAAGCGATGCAGTAGCACAGTCGGCGAAACCCGGTAGACAGATTGGACAGGCGATTGATTGCGATCGCGACGGACAACAAGACGACATCCGCATGGATGATGATGGTGATGGCATACCCGATCGCTGTTTGCTGAATCAATTTAAGCCTATAATGAATCAGGCTAATTATGCTCAAGAGTTGAAACAGCTTCAGGCTCAACCTTGCGAAAAAACGCAAAAAATTATCAAAAATGTTAGCTACATGGTGTGTTCTACCAATGGTGGTAAAACGATTGTCAGTGCGTCAGAAGCTTTGGTGGAAGTGGGAGATGGAGTGGGATTGTGGCTAAAAGGCGATCGGGTTAGGGCGATCGTCTTTTTTGGTACCGGTGAAGTTGTTTTCTTCAATCGTGGAGTTTTGGAAGCACAGATGTCGGATAAAAGGGGAGTTACAACTGTTTTTACTGCTGATGAACGCCAGCATTTTGAGAGACTTGAAAAGGATGGAGTGCGAAGCATTTTGCAAAAAATTGGGAGGTAGTAGGTGATGGATGAAAAAGTCTAAATTAGGAGATGGCAATGCCCATTAGTGTCAACTTAAGCCTGAAACCCCTGATAAATGTCGCTTTTAGGCAAAGTCTAGATCCCCCTAAATCCCCCTTAAGAAGGGGGACTTTGATCGGACTCTTGTCCCCCCCTTAAGAAGGGGGGCTAGGGGGGATCTGGCCTTAATAGTCAAACAGCAGTCTGTGATTGGGTTTCACCTTAAGTTGACACCTATGGGCATTGCCGTGTCCTCTATCATACCGATGCAGCCGGAAACGATATTAAATCAAGCTGAGGGAATTGTAATATCAACAGATTCAACTTTCACCGCAGTTCCCAAACTCGATAAAGGTGGTTGAATTCCCGCATTATTTCCCACAACTAATGTTACCAAGTTTTCTGGTTTCAAGTAAGTATTAGCGACGCGCTGTACATCGGCAATTGTGGCTTTTTCAATGCTGCTACGGTAACTAAAAATGAAATCTTGCGGATAACCGTAGTATTCATAGTTCATGACGCGCGCCAAAGTTTGACTGGGATCTTCAAATTTGAAGATGAAGGAATTAATTTTTGAATCTTTAGCAAAAGCTAATTCTTCCGGGGTAATGGCTTCGGTGCGGATGCGATCGATCTCGGTGCGAATTGCTTTGATAAATGGTACTGTTGCTTCCGATCGCGTTTGGCCTCCAGCGACAAATACTCCTGGATAGTCAAACCTGGGACTCCAAGCAGCATAGACTGAATAAGCTAATCCTTGGCGCGATCGCACATTATTGAACAAACGGCCCCCAAAACCATTCAAAACCCCATTCATCACATCCAAAGCACCGTAATCTGGACTATTTAAGACTCCGCCCAAATGTCCCATCTGCACATAACTTTGGCTCAATTGCGGCTGATTTACCAAATATATGCCACCTTGCTTGGCTGCTGATACCATTGGTAATGGTGGCATTTCTGCACTCTGAGTCGGTTCCCAGTTGCCGAATTTTGACTCGATGAGCGATCGCATTTTTGCCGTATCAAAGTCACCAGAAATCCCCAAAATCATATTCTTGGGATGGAAATATTTCTGGTAAAAACCGACCAAATCCTCGCGGGAAATATTCGCCAGAGTTTTATATTCTACAGTACGGGCGTAAGGACTGCGATCGCCATAAATCAGCTTTTGAAACTCACGGCTGGTAATGTCATCGGGATTGTCATTGCGGCGGGCGATTCCACCTTGCTCTTGTTTCTTCGCCAAATCCAACTTCTCTTGAGCAAAAATAGGCTCCCGAATTACCTCTGCAAACAAGTCGATTACAGGCTCAATATCTTCAGCTAAAGCACTAAAATTAGCATTGCCAGAAGTAACATTAATCCCTGTTTCTACTGAAGCAGCTTTGCGCTCTAGCAACTGATTTAGTTCGTCTGACGTGTGCTTTTTAGTGCCGCCAGTTCGCATTACTTCTCCCGTCAAACTTGCCAGTCCGATTTTATCGATCGGCTCAAAACGATCTCCCGTCCGAAATAGGGCAGTTCCCCCGACTAGCGGCAGTTCCTTATCTTCCATTAAATAGACTCGCATCCCATTTTTGAGTTCAAAGCGAGTGTATTTAGGTAGCTTTAATTCTGGTAGTGCGGGGAACTTCAATTCGTCGTAGTGCTTCGGTGCTGCTGCGAAGGAAGGTAATAAGTTAAATGTTGAAAATGAAACTGTGAAAAAGCAAAGTGATAGCAGAAATAACTTGACTTTTTTTAGTTTCAATTTAGTCCTTTTCATTCTTTCTCCTAAGTTTTCTATTGGGACAATTGTTGAATGTTGAATGTTGACTGTTGATTGACCCTTCGACTACGCTCAGGGTACGGTTGATTGACCCTTCGACTACGCTCAGGGTACGGTTGATTGACCCTTCGACTACGCTCAGGGTACG
>REAP01000165.1 GCA_004294385.1 Oscillatoriales cyanobacterium
CTGGGAATTCATCAGGGAAAATTACGATTTTTTACGGCTTCTGGAGAGTTAGTTCCTACTCCCGAAGAAGTGGCAGATTCAGAACGTCAGCAAAAAGAAGTAGCTCAACAATTAGCAGATTCCGAATGTCAACAAAAAGAGTTTGCTCAACAATTAGCAGATTCCGAACGTCAGCAAAAAGAAGTAGCTCAACAACGAGCCGATCGCCTTGCCGCTAAATTACGAGAATTAAACATCGATCCTGATACAATTTAGCGATCGCACTTTTGATGCAAGTTTCCTGTATTTAAGCTAGTTTAGGCGATCGCATATCCCGTATGTTGCCGAACGTGATACGGATGAAACCCTAAGACTATCATATCTTTAGGCACTCCTAATTCTACAAGTTCTGCGGTAATTCCTGTTTCTATACCATCTTGTTGAATCCAGATTTTGCCGTCAATAATTTCCACATGGACGATACAGTCGTGAATTCTTTTAGCACCCTCCCAGCCTTCGTGCATCAGTAAAAAATTATTTTGTTCGCGGTCAACGATAACGCTGCTTTTAATTTCTCCATATTGGTAAGGAATCTGAGCATAACTATCTAAGATGTTCTGAATAAATTGGCGATATTCATCTAGTCTATCCATCTGACAATTGTCTCCTTTAACGAATCAAAAACTATTAGTTTAAATCTCTTGTTCTCTAACAAAATCTGCCCGATAGGTTCAGAAAAGATTTCTGCATAAACTTCTGCACGGATTGCCAGATATATTATCCGTTCAGGTTCCGCTCGCTGTAGAATATCTTCGTAAACAATATACTGTCCAACAGCTTGTTCTAAGTCATAAACTGGTGAAGCACTCACAAAACTTTTGACTTCTACAGCAATTTTACGACCTTGCTTTTCGGCAGCAAATAGTTTTTCTGCACCCAAGTCAACGCTGAGAGTACGTTTGCCAATTTTCAATGGTAGAGGATCGTTGGTTATCGTCCACCCGTCTTTTTCCAGGGCTATTCTGACATTATTGTGGTATGTGTCTTTTGCTGGCATATTTTAAGCTGAACCATCAACTGTTACCCTAATTGTATCATAACACAATGCTTTTCCCAACTCATAGCTCATCAATCAAAACTACCTACTCTCCTGTGTATCGAGAATTTATGAATTGTCTTGCGTAATTGGCAATTCTATTATAAACTCCGTACCTTGGTTCGGCACCGAAACACATTTCAATTTACCTCTGTGTCTTTCCGAGATTATCTTATGGCTAATATACAATCCCAAACCAGTACCTTTTCCCACTGGCTTAGTTGTATAAAAAAGGTCAAAAATGCGGTTTGTTATCTCTTCTGGCATACCGCTACCGTTGTCAGTAATGCTGACAGCTACATAACTTTCATCTAAAATTTTCGTGCTGATTACGATGCGCGGTAGAATTTCAGGTCGATCGAGGTTTTTTTGGATCCTTTTCTCTGACAAAGCATCAATTGCATTAGCCAATATATTCATAAACACTTGATTTAACTCAGAGGCATAACATTCTATTTTCGGCAATTTGCTGTATTTTTTAATTACTTCAATACTCACATTTTCAGCATTTGATTTCAAGGAATGCTGCAATATCAGCAGTGTATTATCCAATCCCTCGTGAATATCTACTCCCTTTATTTCAGACTCGTCCATGCGGGAAAAGTTTCGCAAAGACAAGACGATCTTTTGAATGCGATCGCTACCTATTTTCATCGAAGACAGCAGTTTTGGAAAATCTTCTATCAGGAAATTTAGATCGATTATATCTATTTGATTTTGAATTTCCGCCACGGGAATCGGATAGGAATCCTGATACATCTTGATTAGATTCAGCAACTTTTCTGTGTATTGATTTGCATAGGATAAATTACCACAAATAAAATTTACTGGATTATTAATTTCGTGAGCAACTCCCGCTACTAACTGTCCCAAACCAGACATTTTTTCACTGTGGATTAATTGAGCTTGTGTCTGCTGCAAATCCCGTAAAGTTTTTTCAACCTGTTGAGTTTGAACTCGTAACTGATCTTCTACTTGCTGTCGTTGTGCGATCGCAGCATACAGCATTAAAGTTGTCATTACAATAACTCCGATAAAAGACTGCAATAATATCAGAGATTCATTCAGATTGGGACGCGCAAAAGGCCCGCCACCTTTAACAGTGCCTAAAACTGCAATTGCCGAGATAATAAAGATTAATAATGTTGCTCCTTCTATGTCAAAGCGAAATACTGCCCATACCAGAAATGGAATCAGCATATACTCTACAGGATAGCCGCCACCAAAAGCAATTTTACCTACAGCAAAAACCAGCACGATCAATATGGCAAACTCAGCCTTTTTTGCCGAAAATAATAGAAATTTTAAATGCTTCAACTTAAGTTCTTTTTGTCTAATTCCTGCTGTACAGAATTCAAACAAATTCCGAATAGCCTTTAAACATTGTTGGCTCCAAATTAATACTAGAGGTGTAAAAATTAGAATCCCGCCTACATTGGACATCCACCATGTAAACCAGTTTATGCCCCAATCTTCCCAAGGGACAATACCCCGCACACAGAGAGTGGTAATGCCTACACTCGCACTGATAATCGGGCCACCCATTCCGCCCATAACTACAAATTTGAACACATTTTGAGGGCGATCGAACAAATGGCGCTGTCCGATAAACTTGTGTAGTAGGAAATTACCTAAGATTGCTGACAAAGTAGTTCCCACAGCGATGCTAGAGGCAATTGCGATTGAAATGGCAATAGAAGCTGCATTTGTTTTGTCTAAAAAAGCCCAAATATTCGCAAAAAATGAACCGATCGCAATTCCCTGCCAAACGCGATATCCTAGCATTAGCAGGGCTGCTAAAGCGAATCCGTCAGGTGGCCAAATAGGAGTTACATTGTCTGGCGTAGATGCCAAAAATCTCCCTAGTTCAGCGGTAATGTCATACACAGCAGCGATAACTACAACTACTGTCGGGTACAGTAACCCTTTTGGTACCGATCGAAAAGTCATTTAAAAGTTTTGAAGTTGCTCTTACTATTTAACAAGATTTTGAGGAAATTGCCAACTTTTTGACAAAGTTGCCTTCGAGTATTATTCCCAGGTGGAAACAAGCAAAAAATAGGGGAAATTATGACTTGAAAAATAGCCATTGTTTCTGCGGATGTCTATAATTCACGATAGCTGACTTCCGAGCAAAAAATTTGGTCACAAGCAGATAAACGTCGTCAACTATGTCAAGATTAATGACAAGCTTAAATCAGCGATCGCCAAACATCCTCAATCTCAGCCAAGTGTCAAAATCCGACGCAACTTCCAATGACTAATCCTATCTACCCCGGCATTACTCTCAGCAACCACTACCGCATTGTCCGCGAATTGGGACACGGCGGCTTCGGGCGCACCTACCTCGCTGAAGATGCTCACCGATTTAACGAACCCTGCGTTTTAAAAGAATTTGCCCCCCAAATACATGGTACTTATGCTTTGCAAAAATCCGAGGAGCTCTTCGAGAGGGAAGCCGGAGTCCTCTACAAGCTGAAACACAACCAAATCCCGAACTTCCGCGAACTGTTTCGGGTCAATATTAGCGATCGAGGTTATCTATTTCTCGTCCAAGATTACATACCAGGACAAACATACCGCTTTTTGCTGGATGCCCGCAAACGCAACGGTTCGCGGTTCATTGAGGCGGAAATAAATCAATTACTGATCCAGCTTTTGCCGGTGCTGGAATATACTCACTCTTTGGGGGTGATTCACCGCGACATCTCCCCCGATAACCTGATTCTGCGTTCGTCTGACGGAATGCCGGTACTAATCGACTTCGGCGGAGTAAAAGAAGTCGCCGCCACCGCAGAGTCTCTGTTTGCTGAGACTAACAGCACTCCCGCCCCCGCGACTCGGATTGGTAAACTCGGCTACGCCCCCGCCGAACAAATGCAGATGGGGATCGTTTGTCCCCACAGCGATTTGTATGCTTTGGCGGCAACGGTTTTGGTATTGCTGACAGGGAAAGAACCGCATCAGTTGCTCGACAGCTATACCTTGAATTGGAATTGGCGATCGCAATGTTCAGTCTCTCCAAATTTGGCTCTGGTGTTGGATAAAATGCTCGCTCACGGGCCGGGCGATCGCTATTCCTCGGCCCGCGAGGTTTTGCAGGCTCTCTCTGGCAATCCGCCTTCTATGCCTCAGTCACAGGCGACACCAACACCAACATTTCCAGCCACGCAAGCGCCACCGGAGTTGCAGCCAATACCTGTACCGCCCCCGAAACTGCCTGGAATTCCGGTTTCAATGAGTAATATTCGGAGTCAAGAAAAGTTGCCGGCTTGGAAGATGGTTTTGCTGGTGGCGGCGGTGTTATCAAGTATGGGGGGAGTTGGCTGGTTTGCGGGTAATTATTTGTTGAATTTTCAATCTACTAAAGTGCAGAAAATTCCCGTGGCTACTGGCCCGAAACAGCAGCAAGAAGATGCTTTACGCGATCGCTTTCAAAAACTAGAAATTGACGATAAATTTTATAATGGTTATGTGAGTCTTGTGGACGAGACTTTCTATAAAAAATACCCAGAATTGGGAGGAAGGCTGTTAAAAGAAGGTGAGGGCGATCGCAATTGGCGCGAAAAGTGGCAAAAAATCGGCGACGAGTTACTTGACAAATTGGAAAATATCAGCGGTAACTCTCGAAAACGGTTGGGAAGTTATGACACCAGTGATATCTCACGCCGGAAAGCTGAAGTTAACAAGATCAATTTGAGCAGTCGGGCACTGAATGATTTGGCTGATGCTAAGTTTTTTCATTTGTTTCCAGAAGAGCGGCGCGATCGGGATATCCTTAATTTGGCGATCGGACAAATTTGGCAAGCAATTAGTAGCGACAGCCTCGAAGCCTTACAAGCTGGATCAACCATCGAAAGCGTCGAATTTGAGAACCGAGCTTCTAGCAAAACCCTCAAAGGCAATCTCAAACCAGGAGAAGGGAAAGCTTACATAGCCAGACTAGCCCAAAATCAAACTCTGCGGGTGAATTTGCAAGCTCCCCGCAAATCCACTCTCCTGTCAATTTATACTCCAGGGCGGACAAAAGGTGCGCGGGCTTTGCTCGAAGATGCAGAAGGACTTAGTTGGTCAGGATTGCTCGATGATGCAGGTTATTATGAATTCGTGGTAGTTTCTAAATCCTCAGAGCCTATTTCCTATGAGTTGAATCTGGCGGCGGAATAACTGCTATAGGGCTGACGCTAAAAACCCGGTTTCTTCCAAAAATCATCACTTTTGCAATAAATATTGACGCAGAAACCGGGTTTTTTGCCCCCCATGCCTCCAGGACTATGCTATTGACACTCAGGAAAACCCAGGTAATAATAGGTAATAGTAATCAGGTCTGTTTTCAGGTTCATAAAAAAATATGCTGAGATTTGCGATCGTAGCTTTAGTGACCTTAGAGTTAGTATTGCTGACAGCACTAGGTATGAATCCAGCCAATGCGACAGTCAGTAATCCCGAATTTTACGCTTGGAACTTTGCCTCTGTAGGTAGCAGCGAACTCGTTTGTAAAAAAATGGTAGTCGCCCCCCAAGACATAGTTCTTCCGTCATCGCCTATGCAGGCGGTTAATATCAGTTCAGCTATTGTGGATGAAAAGTTTTGTGCGAAATCCACTAAGCCTTTGAAATAAGGTTGTGAATCAGTTTTTGCCGCTAGCAATCGATTGATGTTGTTGGCGGCAATTTTTATAGCCACACCTTACAAGCTTTGTATTATTATCATACTTTTTTATTAAAATTTTATCATCAAAACTCATCTAACATTTCCTCATTCATCATGTCTGGTAAAGACTTTTTCATTTGATTCATTTGTTCTTTCACCAGCTCTATTAAACGATCGTTGCAGTATTCAGCAATTGCTGGATATTTGTCTGCCGTCTCTTCTAAAGGCGTTACCACACACGGATCGCTAATATCAATACCCCATTCTATCCACTTCCTAGTTTCCTCCACAGCTATATTGACCACCTTTTCTAGTTCTGGTTCGTTCACCTTTTCAAACTTCTTTGATATTACAAATAACTCTTCAGCAGTTAAACGTTCACGTATTACTCCCTCCTCGGCAGATGATCTACTACTTCTTTCCTCTGACTTCGTGTCCTTCGCGTCTTCGTGGTTAAATAATTCGATATTCCTCCAATAGGAAGGGGCTAAACTATTTATTTCATCAATTTTAGTAGTAAGTAAGGTGCGTCAGCCTCTAAAAATCTCCCCTACCAGCCCAAATTATGGCGGCTGACGCACCCTACAAACTACAAGAGATCACTCCAAATTCAACACACAATAAGGAAAACGAGTCGTCACACAAACCACCGGCCCAATATTCGTACCCCGCAAATTGGCACGTTCCAAATCAGCCTGACGGAAATCCCTCGCCGCATCTAGATTTGTTCCACTCAATTGAGCTTTCGGAAGCCTAGTATTCGACAAAATAGCATTCTGCAAATTCGTATCGCGTACATCCGCAAAAGACAAATCCGCCCCACTTAAATTCGCTCGACTTAAATTAACTCTAAAAAGTAGCGACCGCCTTAAATCCGTATTCGACAAATTAGCTTGAAGCAAATAAGATTCTGCCAAATTAGCCGAAAAAAGCTTAGCACCACGCAAATCAGCCATCGTCATATTTGCTCTACTCAAAAAAGCATTAGACAAATTGGCACCTCGCAGATTCGCACTATCCAAATCAGCACCATACAAATCAGCATTAACTAAATTAGCACCAGCCAAATTAGCATCAGTTAAATCCGCTTGAATCAAATTAGCTTCATAAAGATTTGCTCCGCTTAAATCAGCCCCTTTCAACTTAGCTCTATACAAGCTAGCCTTGAAAAGATCGGCATTTCTCAAATCGCAGCCCTCACATTCCTTAGTTTCCAACAATTGCCGGACATGATCGGCATTTTGAGCTTTCACCGGAACTGCTAGCCAAAGCGAGGCTAAAATTGTCGTTACAGTCGCTAAGATTTTAACTTTCACAAACAAACCTCACAAATTCCATGTTTTTCAAGTATATGCCAGATTTATAAATCCCCGTAGGGAGACGGCAATGCCCATAGGTGTCAACTTAAGCTGTCAGCCCGCCCCGTGTCCGTTAGTCATCCATCGAGTCCTAAGCGGGGTTTAAACCCCTGTCTAATAGAGACAGGGGTTTAAACCCCGCTTAGGACTGTGGAATGAACCTTAAGTTGACACCAATGGGCACGCTTGAGTGTCCTAATTAATTAAGTAAGGAGACGGCATTGCCGTCTCCCTACTACTTAATTAAGCGTCGTCTAAAGCCGCAACACCAGGCAATTCCTTACCTTCAAGCAGCTCCAAACTAGCACCGCCACCAGTGGAAATGTGGCTCATTTCTGCGCCCAAATTCAACTGTTCCACAGCCGCCACTGAGTCACCACCACCGATAATTGTGGTAGTACCAGTTTTAGTGATTCCAGCCAAAGAATGAGCGATACCTTCGGTTCCAGCAGCAAACTTCTCCATCTCAAACACGCCCATTGGCCCGTTCCAGATGACAGTTTTGCAATCAGCCAAAGCAGCTTGGAAGGTTTTCACTGAATCCGGGCCAATATCCAAACCCATCCAACCGTCAGGAATGTTCTCAACGGAGACGATTTGAGTGTTAGCATCAGCAGCAAACTTGTCAGCAACTATCACATCAGTAGGTAACAGAAAAGTAACTCCCCGTTCCTTAGCTTTAGCTTCCAAAGACTTCGCCAATTCTAGTTTGTCATCTTCGACTAAAGATTTACCAACATTCAAACCGCGAGCTTTGTAGAATGTGAAAACCATGCCACCGCCCAACAGCAATTTGTCGCACTTTTCCAACAGTTTTTCAATGACTCCAATCTTGCTAGAAACCTTGGAACCGCCGATAATGGCAGCCAAAGGACGCTGGGGATTGTCGATCGCACTACCAAGATACTGCAATTCCTTTTCCATCAAAAACCCAGCTACAGAAGGACTCAGATACTTAGTAACACCCTCAGTAGAAGCATGAGCCCGGTGAGCAGTTCCAAAAGCATCGTTGACATACAAATCGGCCACAGAAGCTAACTTCTTCGCAAATTCCGGGTCATTTGCTTCCTCTTCTGGGTAGAAGCGGACATTTTCCAGCAAAATCACATCACCATTTTGCATCGCCGCAACTGTAGCAGCGACTGCATCACCGATGCAATCATCAGTTTTTTTGACTTCTTTACCCAACAATTCCGACAGTCGCTTAGCAACAGGAGTCAAACGCAACTTCTCGGTTACACCCTTGGGACGGCCGAAGTGGCTGCACAAAATCACCTTAGCGCCCTTGGAGGCTAAATCTTGAATTGTCGGCAGAGCAGCCCGGATGCGAGTATCATCGGTGATACTGCCGTTGTCGAGTGGCACGTTAAAGTCCGCCCGCACGAGTACCCGTTTTCCCGATAAGTCCGATGCCGATAAATTTGCTACAGTTTTTTTTGTCACAGGATTAACCTCCTAATATGTGTGTTTTGTTGAATTCCGTTGAAATGGTGGCACTGGTAACTTGCACTTGGGCCTCGGACGCATTCGATCGCGCCCTACAAAAAACGGAAAATAGAACAAATGGCGCTGATTCGCTTAACTTAAACATTTTATCGGACTCCGTGTCTCGGAGATGTGCAGTATGTTCAAGACAGTCTTATTTCCTGTAGATCAAAGCCGCGAAGCCCGCGAAGCCGCCGAAAAGGTTGTCAATATTGTGAAAACCTATGGTGCTCGTTTAGTGATTCTGTCGGTAGTTGAACCCCCAGCCGAGGTGGGCGAAGCCCCACCGCGAGAAGCAATGGCTTCCCCGGAAGCAGTGGCCAAGCTGCTGTCTGATGCCCAGGCGATGTTTTCCCAGCAGGGAATTCAAGCTGAAATCATTGAACGGGAAGGTAAACCTGCTTTCACGATTTGCGATGTGGCTGACGAAGTTGGGGCTGATTTGATTGTGATGGGCTGTCGAGGGATGGGTTTAACTGATGATGGGGCGTCTGACAGCGTTACCAGTCGGGTGATTAATCTGTCTCCTTGTGCTGTTTTGATTGTGCCTTAGTCATTGGTCATTAGTCATTAGTCATTGGTCATTAGTTATTGGTTATTAGTTATTGGTTATTAGTTATTGGTTATTAGTTATTGGTTAAATGCCAACTGACTAATGGCTGCTGACTAATGACTGCTGACTAATGACTGCTGACTAATGACTGCTGACTAATGACTGCTGACTAATGACTGCTGACTAATGACTAATGACTAATAACTAATAACTAATGAAAATTCACTGGTATCCTGGTCACATTGCCAAAGCTGAACGGGCATTAAAAGAACAACTAAAGCGGGTAGATGTGGTGCTCGAAGTCCGAGATGCGCGCATTCCTTTGGCTACTAATCATCCACAAATGCAGGCTTGGGTGGGTAGCAAAGCACGAATATTAGTGATTAATCGGATGGATATGATTTCGCCTCGATTGCGCCAGGAATGGGAGGCATGGTTTGAGGCAAAGGGTGAAGCGGTTTATTTTACTAATGCTGGACACGGACAAGGAATAGATGCTTTGACGGATGCTGTACAGAATGCTGGGGTGCAACTCAATCAAAGAAGATTCGATCGCGGTATGCTTCCTCGTCCAGTCCGGGCGGTGGTGATTGGCTTTCCGAATGTGGGAAAGTCTGCTTTGATTAATCGCTTATTGGGACGCAGAGTGGTAGATAGTGCGCGTAGGGCTGGAGTAACGCGATCGCTCCGATGGATTCGGATTTCTGACGTAATTGAGCTCTTAGACACTCCTGGAGTCATTCCCACCCGAATTAATAATCAAGAGAATGCCTTAAAGTTAGCTATTTGTGAAGATATTGGCGAGGCAGCTTATGACAATCAGGTAGTAGCAGCGGCTATGGTAGATTTGCTGCTGGGGTTGGAAGCTACTGATGATACTTTGATCACAGTATCTGGTTTCAAATCTAGATATAAGTTAGATGCTTTGTCTAGTAATGGTGAGGATTATTTACACGAGGTAGCTAAGGAAAGGCATCAAGGAGATGTGGAACGAATGGCGCGACAGATGTTGAATGATTTTAGAACTGGTGTTTTGGGTCAACTTCCTTTGGAGTTCCCGCCGATTTTATTGGATGAATCACCTAGTAGTTAAAACTAGAATACAACATCTATTTTGGGTAGGGACACGGCAGTGCCGTCTCCTCCTCGCTAAAATCTCGAATCCACCATCGGCTTAGCGCTGATGATTTTGACTTCATCTCCCATGTGTAGGATTTTGCCTGATGAGCGATCGGGCAATCGTGTATTAATGTTGAGTTGGGACAAGTGACTTAAAGGCGATCGCCTTGCGGAATCAGCCATTTTTTTATTCCGCTTGGCTGTGAATACTTCTTGAAAATTAGGATAAACTTCTTCCCTGAAACAATTGGGTGTGGATAGGATAGACTGCTGACTGGGATTAATCGCTTCAAAAGTTATTTTCCCTATTTGTAAGCGAACAATCTCATCACTTGCTGCAAATAATTGGTCTTCCCAAAACGGTGGCACGTCTCCAATTTCAATATTAGCTCGCAGGTGCTGTCGCATCTCGTTAACACAAACTCTGGGAAACCAAGATGCAACTTCTGCTATTGTTTCGGTACTGATGATCGTTGGGCCTGGTGCTGCGATATTGTTGGGAAAACCAGTTACCAAGTTCTCAAATAACTTGACCGGAAAACCGAAATAGCTAGTCAACCAAGATTCTATTCTGGCGCGTTCCCTATCGATATGAAAAAAAAGTTCTTGTTCAGTACCTTGAATTTTCAGCCCGACGATGTTATTGCTGATATTAAAGGATAGACGCAGAAAATAAGCTCCATTGTGGCGCTGGCTGTTAACAGATTCACCTTGGTCGTCACAGATAGCAAAAGAGCGATCGCCTTTGAGGGCACCGCTAGCAAGAATAGTCGCTTGACTGACAGCTATGCCGTCAAGGGCTTTGATCGGATAGATATGAATACTGGCGACGTAAGCCATTTTGATTTATTGATTTCAATTATTCCTAACCTTTAATTATAGCTCTTATTCGGTATTTATAGCAACCGCCAAGGTGGTTAAGGCCCTTCTGGTCACTGAGCGGAGCGTCGCCCTGAGCCCTTCGGCTACGCGGTTCCTGAGCCCTTCGACTACGCTCAGGATAAACGCAGTCGTTGGGCAGGATAAACGCAGTCGTTGGGCCGGGTGACCAAAGCACCTTGGCGACTGCTATAGTATGGATATTTGATAATTATTAATGATTTTTTTTAATTAGTCAGAGACTGCTTGTAAAGAAACAATAAAGAAACAATAAAGAATCCGTCAAAATTTATTGTACATATTATGCTCAGAATATTTAACGCTTAAACAAAGTTCTAAACGATGATCGACCCGAAAAAAACAGGCAAGATGTCCAGACGGAATGCCATCAAGATGGCTGGTGCAGGGACATTGATGGCAAGTATTACAGGTGTATTGTTACAAACTGAGGCTGCAAATGCAGATACAACCTCCAACATTACTCCTGACGCTGCACTCCAGAAATTGATGGACGGGAATCGGCGGTACATTGACCAAAAACGCACATTTCCTGACCAAAGCCGATCGCGAATTTTAGAAGTAGCAAAGGGTCAAAATCCGTTTGCGACTATTCTTGGCTGTTCTGATTCGCGGGTTGCTCCTGAAATTCTTTTTGACCAAGGATTGGGCGATTTATTTGATATCCGAGTAGCTGGAAATTTTATTGACAATGTGGTTCTCGGTAATATGGAATATGCCGTATTAGAATTAGGAGTGCCATTGCTAGTAGTCCTTGGTCATGAACGCTGCGGTGCTGTCAAAGCAGCTTTAGATGGTAAACCGGTTCCGGGACACATTGGTAGTCTGGTAAGAGCAATTAAACCAGCAGTTTCTGCAACAAAAGGTCAACCGGGTGATGCTTGGGATAATGCAGTCAGAGCTAATGTGAAAATGAGCGTAAAGAATTTAAAAGCTAGGTCTCCTATTTTGGCTAAGGCAATTAAAGCGGGAACTCTTAAAGTTGTTGGAGGGCGCTACGATTTGGATACTGGTACGGTAGAGATCATTGCTTAATTTTATTTTTGATCAAAAAATCTACGCAGAAACCCCGTCTTTGTCAATAAATGACTCTGGCGGGGTTCATCTGGCCCGCGTGCAAATATATTCGTAGGGGAGAAGCATGACCGCAGGCAATTTATTAATGATCACCAGAGATTTACTGCCGGAATGCTTCGCCCTTCCACTGATTGAGGTGCACTGATATTACTCATAACTCATATGTTGCACCATTGTCAGCAACAGGCTCTCCGGCCTGTTCCACAAAGAGTAAATTTCTTGTGGGATGGGCATCCTGCCCGTCCATAAAAGGCTAATTGAGAATGGTGCAAGATCTCAGTTATAATTGAGATGTTGCACCAATGTCAGCAACAGGCTCTCCGGCCTGTTCCACAAAGAGTAAATTTCTTGTGGGATGGGCATCCTGCCCGTCCATAAAAGGCTAATTGAGAATGGTGCACTGATATTACTTATAATTGACTATGCGATCGAAACTGGCAGATTCCAAACTAGCACCACCAACCAAAACCCCATCAATTTCTGGTTGAGCCATGACTTCATCGATATTTTCCGGTTTAACGGATCCACCGTATTGAATTGGCACGTTAGGATTGCTCAATTTACTCCGAATCAAACCAATCACTCGGTTAGCTTCTTTGGTTTCGCAAGTATCGCCAGTGCCGATCGCCCAAATCGGTTCGTAAGCAATCACCAACTTAGTCTGATCAACATCCACCAAATCTTGTGCCAACTGAGAGAAAATATGAGCTTCAGTTTCCCCTGCATCGCGCTGGGCCTTTGTTTCCCCAACGCACAGAATCGGAATTAAACCGTATTTCTGAGCAGCTTTCAGGCGCAAATTTACCGTTTCGTCAGTTTCCCCAAAAAATTGACGACGCTCGCTGTGCCCGATGATGACGTAGCGAACCCCAACTTCTGTGAGCATCGGCCCTGAAATTTCGCCTGTATAAGCTCCAGACTCTTGCCAGTGAACATTTTGAGCACCAAGTCGCACCAGGCCACCGTGCAGGTTTTTTGAGACGAGCTCCAAGGAAGTGAAGGGAACACAAAGCACCACTTCTCGTTCCTCTGGGGTTTCCGTCAGACAGGACATGAATCCTTGAAGAAATTCTAGGGATTCAGCCCTAGTTTTGTACATTTTCCAGTTGCCAGCAATAACTATTTTCCGCACGGGTGACTCAGTAGCTCTGTGAATATTAGGAAAGGCAATTTATAGTTTAGAGCTTTATGGTACATTGCGATCGCTTACTGGCCAAACTCGATGCGGGCTTGCTCAACTAATTCCACTGTAACGACTTCGGTGTCTGCTTCGCGGGCTAAGTGTTCGATGCGGACGCGAGCTTTTCCCCGGACAAAGTAGGGAATATTTTTCAGCTTGGCTTTGGCTTCGGGTGTCCATTTTAGATCGTCGGAGAATTCGGAATCGGGCATGGCGTTTTGGGCGATCGACTAAAAGCCTTGATTTATCTGGCTTTGATGGTAAGCCTGGATGTATTCAATTTACCATAAGTGCGATCGGCTCAGATCTTGCACCATTGTCAGCAACGGGCTAGAAGCCCGTTCCACAAAGAGTGAATTTTCTTGTGGAACAGGCATCTTGTCTGTTCATAAAAGGGTAATTGAGAATGGTGCAAGATCTCAGATCGGGCGACTGTACTCCGCCGAAACTACTCGTGAACAACGATCGCGTCCCGGCTCATTTCTATTAAGGAATGTTGTTGAAAAAGTTCAGTTAGCTGTGACAGGTTATTTGCAAATACTGTTTCTAATTCTGCATTGGTGATATTTCCGGTAGTCAATATCAATAGCTTATAAGGTTCTTTGCGAATCAGAAAAGAATCTAAAAAGTCTCTATCTTTTGTAATGACGATGCGGCTTTGCTGAATAGATATAGCATTAATTTCTGCATCAGGGGTAGCATTTTTTAGCGATAATTCTTGGGTATGAACTGTATCGTAACCAGCAGATAGTAAAAACCAGGATAAACGCCTGGGCAACTGTGCATCTACTAAAAACTTCATAGAGTTACTTGGTAAATGCTTTTTACTTGAGTCAGTCGAGTTGCAAATAGCAAAACTGCTAAAATATCGTCTCGTTCTAAATCATCGTAGTCCGATAGAATTTCCTCGGTACTCATCCCAGAACTCAGCAATTCTAGGATAAATTCGACTGGGTATCGCAGCCCCCGAATGCAGGGTTTGCCGTGACATATATTCGGATCGATCGTAATTCGCAGCAATTGGGGATTTTCCATAGCTGTTGTTCCTCAAGTTAGAATCATCTTAGCAAAAAATAGAACAAAGGTTGCGATCGCGTGTTGCCAGATCGCAACTGCATTAAATTACTTACCTAAAATAGCCGACACTTCTTCCAAAAGCTGACTTTGCTCTTGTCGAATTGCCTCAAGCCTGCTCAAAATATTAGCAAGTCGTTCCTGAGAGTGCAAACTGTTTGATTCAACTCCTCTGACTTGTAAAGCCGAATTATTATTTAATCCCGGATTCTTTGAAACCAATGAGTTAACAGTCACTCCACCGAGATTATTTACAGATTTAGAGCCGACATTGAAAACCTTTTGTATAAGTTTTCCAGGGCTTTGCAAAATAAATAACCATCCTTCTGTAAAAAAGCTACCTAAAGCCTGAAACAAACCCAATATGATTAGTATAAATAACAGCAGGATTGCCAACCCCATTAGTGGATGACTCACTAACCATAAGATTACAGGATGAGCATCCATCCAATCTTTGGCTGTAGTATAAATCGCATCTTTAATGGCATCGGAAGCCGCACCGCTAATATTTTCAGCCTTGTCAAGGCTATCTTGTAATGAGGTCTTAGCCTTTTCTGTTGCTTGATTTACACTGTCTACAGCTTGGCTAGTCGTTTGATTCAGAGTATCGACGGCAGAATTAGTAGTTTGAGTCAGAGCTTCTTTTGCTTTGTCAGCAGTTTCGGAGAGAGAAGATTTAGCTTGTGCTGTTGCTTGTGAAGTAGAATTAACTGCTTTCTCTACTTTTTCTGTCAAAAATACTTTGGTTTTTTGGAAGCTTTGAGAAACATCAGGCAGTGTTATTTCCATGTTATTTCATTCCCAAGTTATATCAACTTAATTTACTGTCTCCAAGTGATTATATAGTATTTTGAGAGTGGTTTGGGTAGCGAGATTTAATATCAATTTCGATTACACTGGAAATAAGGAGACGGCATTGCCCATTGGTGTCAACTTAAGGTAAAACCAATAGTCCGCCAGGGGTTAAAACCCCTGGCTAATAGCAAAAGTCCTCGATCGAGGACTAATGAGTTGATCA
>REAP01000017.1 GCA_004294385.1 Oscillatoriales cyanobacterium
TTTCTTGGACTAGGCTAGGCGCGCGGGGCTTAGAAACCGGGTTTCTCACGAAAATCTGGTGGGGAGGCGTAAATCCTCGCAGAAACCCGGTTTCTTGGATTATATGGGCGAGTTCGATTTTATTCTGCGATTTCACTTGTTAGTTCGTTTACTTCTTCGTCTTTGACATCAAAATTAATTCGTTCGTAAATCTCTGTCAGTGGCATTTGAAATTCTACTGATTCCAGGGTTAATACCGATTCCTCTAAATCATATTCTGTTAATACCCATTTGCCATTAGAGTTTTTGGCAAATTGTTCAATGTGATATCGATACTGTTCAATTAAAATGTATTCCTGAAATTCAGGGATTGAGCGATAGGCGAGAAATTTGCCACCGCGATCGTAGTCTTTGGTTGAATTGGATAAAACCTCGACGATTACCAGAGGATTTTTAACAATTGTTTTGTTACTTCCTTGATAGACTGGATCTCCTTGAATCACCATGATATCGGGATAGACGTAGCGGCGAGTTAGGGGTATCCACAGGCGCACGTCGCTAGTAAATAATTTGTAGTCTTTGCCACGCAAGCCAAATTTCAAGTTGGCAATCAAATTAATGATAATGCTGTTGTGGTTCGTTGTTCCGCCTGTCATTGGTATTATCTCTCCATCATGGTATTCACTTTTGTCGATCGCACTTTCTTCTAATGCGAGATATTCCTCCGGGGTGTAGTGGCGTTTTTTGGTTGGTGGTTGCTTGGCGATTGCTGGTTTTTCTTGGGTTTGCATTGTCGTTCCCTTCTGCTCTGAAGTGATTTTATGATAACAGCGATCGCGCAGGCCTCAGAAACCGGGTTTCTTCCTAAAATCTCGTTAGGATGCCAAAATTGTCGCAGAAACCGGGTTTCTGGGATTATGGGCGGATTCTTCACAAAATCTCGTTAGGATGCCAAAATCATCCCAGAAACCGGGTTTCTGGGATGATTGCGGAAAGAGCGATCGATCGCGATCTAGCAACAACAGCTACATCGCGAGCATTTTCCTATTTAGCTACTGTTGTACCTACTTTGGCTGCGATCGCTGCTAAAGCGTTGCGGTTTCCTTGCAGAAGCGTGTTATTTTGCTTTACCATGCTGCCACTTAATTCGGGGGGAGCGGGCAATTTAACGCCTAATTTTTCAGCGATCGCGCGGACAATTTGCCGATTTCCCAACAATAATTTGTGGTTTTCTGTCGCTAAGTCACCGCTGCCTGCGCCTGCTACGCTGGGTACAGTTGCACCTACTTTTTGAGCGATACTGGTGAAAGTAGCTCGGTTTTGCAAGATTAGCTGTTGGTTAACTTGCAAAGCATTGGTACCCGATGGCGCTGCTTCGTTGCTAACTGCTGCACCTAATTTAGTGGCAATATTTTTAGCAGTTTGGCGATTTTGCAATAGCAAAGCCCGATTTTCTTGTATAATTGCTTGTTCGTTAGCTTGGGCAACAATTATGTTGTTACCAGCAGGTACTTGAACGAATTCACCGGCGCTGCCAAATAATCCGGTTGCCAATAAACCAGCAGTTAAACCAACTATTAATTTAGACATTTTCTTCTACCTTGATATGTTTTTTGTCGATCAAGTAAATGTCTTGTCGTGTCATCTACCAAAAGAAATATATCAAGACGATTCGAGGGAATTTGTAAGAAATATTACATTTTGTTGCATGGAATGCAAAAAATGCAAGATCCAATTGCAATTTTTGCAATCAGAAACAGAAAGTAGGTTTCGATCGCAAATTCTGCACCCTCAACTGTCAATCCGCCAACTGGGCGCAGGTATTGACTGGGTTGGCTATTTCTGGGATGGGATTGGGAATTTTGATGCCTAACATGACGGTTTGGCTGAGTGCTGCTGTGCCGGAAGCCATGAGGGGGCGTGCGTTGGGGGGTTTGTCTACAGCGATGTTTCTGGGACAATTTTTATCGCCGATCGTCACGCAGCCATTTACAAAAATAGTAGGCTTGGGTGCAGTCTATGCGATCGTTGGAGGGTTTTTGACGATCGTGGCGATCGGATTTGCCGTATTTAAGACCCAAATCCGCAGCCTGACTCGTAGCAGTGCGATCTAGTAAAGGAGTAGCATATTCAGTCCTAGACCCATTGTAACGGTTTAACAAGGCTTTGAGATTGCGACACAAAGTAGACCTCTCCAATAATCATTGTGGAACAGGCATCTTGCCTGTTCAAGACTGGCAATTCTTGCGATGTCTAGTAAACAATGACATAATTATGTTTATATAATAATTTTGAATCAACCGGAAACTATTATTAAAATGGATTGCAAAACTTCCGACTTGAAAATTTTTCCCAAAATTACCAATCAAGAGCAAAAATCATGAAAAAGTCGCATCTGTTTCTAGCCACTGTCACTTCCATCATCATGGTTATCGGAATTAGTGGCAAGGCTTTACTACAACCATTACCTCCCCTGCCACCTCAGCCTCAGCAGTCTGCACCACCGAACCAAAAACCCAGTCAGAAACCCTCATTGCCGATCGATAAAGCTGCATTACCAGATCCAGATGCTTTGCTAGATATCGTATCCAATTTCGTCATCAAAAAATACCAAAGCACTTCCTGTGAAGAGTTAGCCAAGATGAAACCCCAAGCTAACAAGAGTTCACCGGCTGCTGGGACACCGGAAGCAGTCCTCCAGACTAAGGCCGTTGAAATGTTGCGGAAAAATCCTGAGATGCGGAAGAAGTTTATCAATCGAGTCGCAGGGCCAATTGCTAATAAGATGTTTGAATGTAAATTCATTCCATAGAGAGGAGAAATTTATGAAAAAGTCTCGTCTGTTGTTTCTAGGTGTTTTAACTTCTGTGGGAATGGTTGTAAGTTCCTGTGACAGCTTTTTATCCAAGGAAGCTTTGTTGGATGTAGCAGCCAATTTCGCGATCACAAAATACGAAAAAGCTTCCTGTGCAGAAGTCGCCCAGATGCAACCTAAGTCTCAGTCTGCACCGGGTTCACCAACTGACGCAGGGAAAGAAGCGGCTCTCCAGGCAAAAGCGATCGAAATGTTGCAGAATAATCCTGAGATGCGTCAGAAATTTATCGATCGCGTGGCTGGACCAATTGCCAATAAGATGTTTGAATGTAACCTAATTCCCTAGCTTTTTATAGCGAGGCAGAGCCTCATGATCTGCGTTACCAGGCAGAAACCGGGTTTCTTTACCAAATCGGGCGTGAGGATGCCAAAATAATCGCAGAAACCCGGTTTCTTGGATTTTGGATCGCGTGGGAGTCAGAAACCGGGTTTCTTCCCAAAATCTCGGTTAAGATGCCAAAATTGGATTTTGGATCGCGTGGGAGTCAGAAACCGGGTTTCTTCCCAAAATCTCGGTTAGATGCCAAAATAATCGCAGAAACCCGGTTTCTTGGACTAGGCGCGTGGGAGTCAGAAACCGGGTTTCTTCCCAAAATCTCGGTTAGATGCCAAAATAATCGCAGAAACCCGGTTTCTTGGACTAGGCGCGTGGAGCCTCAGAAACCGGGTTTCTTGGACAACGAGGATTCGACTGGTTTTCAACTTCCTGATAAAATCTCTTCTAGTGCTAGTTTTAATGTCGGATATTGATATTGAAAACCACTCGCCAAAGTCAGTTTTGGCAACACTTTCTGCCCTTCCAAAACAACTTTTGCTCCATCTCCCAACAGCAATTCTAAAGCAAAAGCTGGCACCGGCAACCAAGAAGGCCGCTGCAAAACTGATCCTAAAGTTTCGCATAATTCATTCATCCGCACTGGATTAGGTGCTGTCGCATTCAACACACCTTCAATTTGCGGATTTTGCAAAGTGTATAAGATTAAATTAACTACATCATCTCGGTGAATCCAAGAAAACCATTGTTTCCCAGTGCCGATCGGACCACCAGCAAATAATTTAAAAGGTGGTAGCATTTTTGCCAGGGCTCCTCCCATTCCCAAAACTATCCCCAGTCGCAAAATAGCCAGCCGTGTACCCACATTTTTCACGGGTTGCGCCGCACTTTCCCAGTCTTTGCAAACGTGGGCTAAAAAATCATCCCCAGCAGGGCTGTTTTCGTCAAACTCTGCGGTTTCGCTGGTTCCGTAATAGCCGATCGCACTTGCACTCACCAACACAGATGGTTTAGGATTGGCATTGGCGATCGCCTCTACCAATTTTGCGGTTGTCAATTTACGGCTATCCAGAATTGCTTGCTGTCTCGCCGCTGTCCATCTTTCTTCGGCGATCGGCACTCCAGCCAAATTTACCACACCGCCTGTGCCCGCGATCGAATTTTGCCAATCACCAGACTCCGCCGGAGTATAGGCGACAATTTCCAAATTCGGATAAGCTGAAGCGGGGAAAACTCGCCGAGCTCGCTCCGAGTCGCGGGCTAAAACCAGCACACTATGTCCTTCCGAATGCAGCCTCTCTACCAAATGGCTACCTACAAATCCCGTTGCTCCAGCGATCGCTACTTTCATCTTTTACCCAATAATTAACAGTTCTAGCAGTTTAGACGATCGCCCAAACTTGTGTCTTAGATTATACAAAACTAGAGTCTTCCCCACCAGCTATCTGTATTTTGACTAAACTAATAAGGGACGCAAAAATCACAAACAATGCCTGCAACAAAATCAAAGCTTTTAATTGCTGCTACCATCATCGTCGCAGCGGGTAGCGCCGGCGCCTACTTTTACATCCAGAGTTTAACCAACAAAGTATCGAACCCCCAAGATAGCGCCAAAGTTGTACCCGACAAAGCAATGATGGCTGCGTTCATCTCCCCCAATCCCCAAGCGCTGTCTCAGTTGCAGCGATTTGGTACTCCGGGCGCTCAAAAGTTGGTCGGCGAGAATTTGAAGACTTTTCAAGATCAGAGCTTGGCAGGTACTCAAATTGACTTTGAGAAGGACTTAAAGCCTTGGCTAGGGGGTGTGATGGTGGCTTTCCTTCCCCCGGATGGTGAGACGAAGACGAAGCCCCTACAACTGCTGTTAGTGGTGAGTGTGAAAAATAAAATTAGCGCCTGGAATTTTGCTAATAGATTAAAATCTCAACCAGGTACAAAAATTCAGGAAAGTGAGTATAAAGGGGTTAAAATTTCTGAGATTACAGAAACAAGTGGTAAGGGCTACAGTTTAGCTTTACTGGACGATCAATTAGCGATCGCTCCTGTGAAAAAATCTGTGGAATTGGCGATCGATACTTTTAAAGGACAGCCTTCTCTCGCCTCGCAGCAGAATGCAAGTAAGTTTTTATCAGAAAGTGCAGGAGTGCCAAATCCGATCGCCACTGTTTATATTCCTGACTATCCAGCGGCGATGGAGCAACTTCAAGCTAATTTGCAGCCAGAGGTGAAGTTACCTTCAACAATGATTTCGCAGTTCAAACAAGTTAAGTCAATGGTTGCCGGGATTGGGGTGGATACTGCGGGATTTAGGGTGAAAACTATTGCTCAATTAGACCCGAAACTCGCTCAACAAAATCCACAAGTTCCATCGAAGTTATTGCCGAGATTTCCGGGTGAAACTATTGCTTTAGTTGGCGGAAAGGGAATTGACAAAGTTTGGTCGGAAGCAACCGCTGAGGCAAAAACTAATCCCCAACTTACTAGCAGTATGAAGCAGATTCGGGATGGTTTGAAGGGTGTGAATCTGGATGCGGATCGAGATGTTTTTGGTTGGATGAATGGGGAATTTGCGATCGGGGCGATCGCTTCCAATCAAGGGATTTTGTCTCAGTTTGGCATGGGCGCAACGATGATTTTTGAAACGAACGATCGCGCCGCAGCCGAAACAGCCCTGAAAAAACTCGATGCGATCGCCAAAAGTAATCCCACAGTCAGCGTCGCCCCCCGAAAAGTTCAGGGAAAGGAGGTTATGGAGTGGACAATACCCCAGCAAGGGACTTTATTCGGACACGGCTGGTTGGACAAAGATACGATGTTTGTAGCTTTCGGCGGGCCTTTAGTCGATCTGATTGGTGTCACACCATCGCAGCCGTTAAGCAGTAGTCCGAGTTTTGGGGCGATCGCAACTTCTGTCTCACCGGGGGATAAAGGTTACTTTTATTTAGATATGGACAAAACCATGTCTTGGGCGAACCAATACCTGCTAAAAGCAGCACCTACATTAGTTTCGCCACCCACCGCCGAAGTCCTCAATTCTATTCGAGGAGTTAGCGTTGTCACCACTTCCCCAGAATCCTCAACTGTTCAATTGGAAATGCTATTTTCCTTGAAATCTAATTAAACATCTGCACCAAAGTCTACATCTTAATATTTAATGCCAGTAGGGCGGGTTCGCCAACTATAATTATAGCAACCGCCAAGGTGGTTAGGATACTTCCGGTCACTGAGCGTAGTCGAAGTGGACATTTCGGCGCAGTTTATCCTGAGCCCTTCGGCTACGCGGTTCCTGAGCCCTTCGACTACGCTCAGGATGAACTCCGTCGAAGGGCAGGATAAACGCAGTCGTTGGGCTCAATGACCTTCTTCGCCTTGGCGACTGCTATACCTGAAATAGACACTCTCGAAAACCCGCCTAACCACTGGAGATATTAATTTTGTGTTCATATAAATTATCGATCGCACTTTCAGATTTAACGTCCTTGCAATAGCCTTTGGGCCGTCAATTCCAACACGCCCAACACAGGAGATACGATCACATTCTCACCCGTATATACCATTTCCTCATACAAACCTTCAACCCACTCCAACACAGTCACCCGCTGTTGTATTGGGTCAACAATCCAATATTCTGAAATCCTTCGTGACGCATACTCAGAACGTTTGTAGCGATAATCTCGATTTTCTTGATGAGGACTCACCACTTCTACTACTAACAATGGCGGTGGCATATCACTCATAATAGTCGATCGCCTACTTCCCTCCAAAGCCGTAGCCAATTCCTCCGATAACACCATCAAATCCGGTAAACGAGTCCCCACCCGCGAACTATTCACTACAATTTCAGTCTTCATCGTCAATCGATGAGCTGGAATACCCAGTTTGGCCAAGTATATATATAGGAATGAGGCAATTCGGCGATTGAGTTCGCTTTCTGGGGGCATAACAATTAGTTCTCCATTTTCCAGTTCATACCGAGTCTCTGTACCATCATCAAAGTTCAGATACTCTTCAAGGCTCATTTTTTGGGATGCAACGGTCATAGCAACCACGCCTCTGCTAAAATAGGTATGCCGATCATTTTAACAACATTTTGACTCTTTGTAAAACTCCACAGTTCTTTGTTTAACTTTTTTAAATAGACAAGAAATTAGGAGACGGCAATGCCGTGTCCCTACCCAAAATAATTAGGAGACGGCAATGCCGTGTCCCTACCCAAAATAATCTTGTAGGGACACGGCACTGCCGTCTCCTCATAATTTATTAATCATCACCAGATATTTACTGCCGGAATGCTTCGCCCCTACGAATATATTTGCACGCACATTAGATGCACCGTCTGAGTATTCTATTTAAAATGTCAACTGAGGATGTTTCACCGTTACCAGAAGTTGCTGGAGGCGCTTCTGATAAACATCAGATGTTAGTTTCTTCCCTTGCAATGCTTCTGTCAAAGACTTGATTTGAATCACATTTGCTTGTTGCTGTTCTGCGATCGCCAATTCGTGATAATCATAGACTGCTTCAGCCGATTTGCGGTTTTGTTTGAACATCTGCCGCAGTGCGATCGCGCTCAAAGCCTGCTGTCCTTCAAAATAAGCGTTTGCCGTTTGGCCCATCGCCCAAGTTGCAGTAAACGCATCGACAGAACCCAAACTTGTCCCCACTTTAGGTACTAACTTTGCCATATCCAAAGCCATTAACCAAGCACTCACTAACCCCAAACTGCCAACCATTTCGGCAAAAAATGGTTTGACCAAAAACTTAGAATCACCCCAAATTCCAGCAATTTCAGCTATCAATGTAGTTTGTAGTCCCAATGCCGCAGACTGGGTGTAAAAACTGAGCAAAGGAGACGGAAATGCTCCCAAAGTAGCCGTGGCTGTGGCATAGCGCAGAATTTTTTCTTCAATTACTTGCGATCGCATTTGCGGATCGACAATCGGCTGTACTTTTCCACCATTTTGGAAGCTAGAACTGCGATCGACTAATCCTTGCAATTCTTCAACTTTTTCAGGAGTTAAGTTGAAAGCGATCGCAATTTGGTCGATCGCCTGCTTTTCCTGTGGGTGATACTCAGAGTCGGCATTTGCCAACAAATAAGCGGCGTAGTAGGTCAATTCCTGTTGGGCTGGATCCGAGATTTTTGCTAATTCTGCCGTGAGTGCGATCGGATCTGCTAGCAGCCTTTCCAGAGTGATATCATCGGGAAGAACTTCTTGTTTCAGCGTCGATTCTAACCATAACTTTTCCTGTGAGTCGATCGCACCATCAGCTTGAGCAACCCCAATCAACACCTTCAACCGCGCTAGTGACTCCGGCGAGACGATCGGCTTTAGAGGCCCAGAAGGCTCAATTTGCAGCATCTTATAGGCCAACTGGCGCGAAGTTGGTTCCGGTACAATCAACACTGGACAAGGAGAGCGATGCAAAATAAACTGGCTCAAACTACCTGTCACCATTTCTTGCATCTGACTGCGCCGCCTGCGCCCCATCACCACCATATCCACATCAACCGCACGTCTGAGAATGCTATCACCTAGTGCTTCATTAATTACCACATACTGTAATTTACAAGTAGATTCTAAGGGCTGAAAAATCTTCCGTAATTCTCGTTCGCTAGTAGGTGTAGCTGTCCAACCTTGCGTCGGAGCATCTTCAGAATAATCTAATTCCGGTTCGTAAACGTGCAGAATAATTACTTCTGGAGTTACATCTCCTAAAGGCTTCAAATAGTTTTGCAGAAACTCACAAATCTGCATTGTAGTAGGAGAAATATCCGCTGCAACTAAAACTCTCATAAACTCTAATCCTCAATTTCTAACTGACGTTCGGCAATTTCTTGGGCATCACGAAACTGACCGTTTTTAGATGCCCAAATTAATGACAGGATTGCTAAAATCCCGATCGGCAAAAGTACCCAAACTAACGACCACATAATCACAGTTCCATCGCCAATGCCAAACCAACTACCATGAACATAGGTTGTAGCGTGGCTATCCATCTCGTGGGAATCCGCGATCGCCAGCCAAGGTAATATTTTAGTCAACATTAAACTCATGTTTCTTCCTGTTGTGGAACGTTATCCTTCCATGCTCCCAAAGATTGGATATAATCAGTCAAATCTGATAATTCTTGTTTCGAGAGATAGTCAAAGGCAGGCATAATCGAGTTGGGATTGTAATCACGAGGATTAATAAAGTGCCCAATTAAATAATCCCTGGCTGGTTCGCCAATCTCACGACGCCAAACCCTGCCCTCGTTTGAGAGATCCGGGCCTTGGCGGGATGTGCCGAGCAAGTGAGGTAAATCATAATAGTAATCTCCCGCCTTGGAAACTCCAAATGATTCTGCTAAGTTGGCATCTGCCTTGACATTTCGCACTTGTTGAGAATGGCAATAAACACAGCCTTCACGGACGTAAATATGTCGCCCTCTGGCTTCGGTAGTGGAGTAAGCAACTAACCCGACACTGGGAGTACGGGCTACTGTTGAGGTAAATCCAGGAGCAATTACTAGCCCTGTGAAAGCGGCTCCAAATAGAATGGAGAAGGCAATGACGATCGGCAGAACTCGAATAAATCTCATGATATTGTCACATTTTGGGTTTGCAGATTATTTGTAGAATGCTCTTCATTCTTTGTTTCCAAAGGAACCGGATAGTTGATGGTTTGAATCACGTTCCCCACAAACAGAAATTGACCTAATAAAATCACCAACCCACTGATCGCACGAGCAACATGATAGGGGTAGCGATCGATCATGGTTCCTTGAGGTGCACCGCCTGCTTCCCACGCTGAACCTTCCATCCAGCCACTAATTCCCATCGAAACCACGTAGCCAATAATCCCGATCAAAGTTAGCCAAAAGTGCCATTCTGCCATCGATCGCGAATATTTCAGTTTTAGCGATCGTTCTAGATAAAAATAGGTAAAGGCAATCACACCAGGTACGCCAAATCCCACAAATCCTAAGTGCACATGGGCGATCGTCATATTGGTAAAGTGCAGTTTCGCATTCAGCGACATCACCGCCAAACCAGTACCCCACAGCGATGCTCCCACATAGCACAGGTAAGCCAGCAAGCTAAATCGGTAACTGACATCTCGTTTCATAATGTCCCAAGTCCCCCAAGCTGTGCCCCCAAAGTTGACCATTGTCGCAAAGGTGGGAATGAACATCGCGATCGAAGCTGTTACCGAAGCTGTCATCACCCACATCGGTACAGGGCCCCAAATGACGTGATGTCCGCCATTCCAAGGATAAAATGCTGCCAATGTCCAAAATCCGACAAAGGAAATTACGTGGCTATAAAGGGGTTTGTGTACCTGCTTTGGCACAATGTAATAAAGCGTTGCTAATCCTAGTGTGGTTAGCCAAATCCCAAACAAGTTGTGACTGTAAAACCAGTTGATCACTGCATCTTCAATGCCGCTGAATTTAGAGGCATTACCCAAGGTGTAGTAGATGGGGAACGGAATAATTGCCAGCAAAATGTACCACAGCGACACGTAAATTCGTTGCTCGCGCCGTTGGGTAATAGTGGAGAAGAGGTTCCCCGCGATCGCAATTACGAATAACCCGATCGCCATATCAAACGGAAAGGGAATCTCTGTATACTCCTTACCCTTGCTAAATCCCATCAAAATCCCCAGACATCCAGCCAACAGATTGAGATTCCAAGCCCACGCCGTCAGCGATCCCAGGCGTTCTGAGAAGAGTGGAGTCTGGGTGAGACGAGGCACCATATAAAATGTGGCTCCCAGATAGCCCATGCTCATGAAACCAAACATTCCAATATTGATATGAACTGGGCGGAGGCGACCATAGGCGAGTGCTGGTACGCCCTGCAAAAATTCGGGATAGAAAAGTTTGACGGCTTCTACAAGGCCAATCAGCATCGTCACTGACATCCAAAAGATGCCTGAGAACAGCCAAGTACGGGATGCACTATCAGGCTGATCGATCGGCAGTGGCTCAGAACTGATAATGGGAATAAGGGTTACGAGCCCCGAAGTTTTTTCTTTAATCGAGGTCATGAGTAAAGCTACGGATAAAGTGCTAGATGTTTCGACATATATCTTTACAATTATCCTTAGCCTAACGCTTCACCGTAGAGTTAACAACTAACACAGCGTCAAACTAGCCAAATGTCAAGATTTTCTTCGGGATCGCTGTCCTGGGTCGGCTCTGAAATCTAAAATCCAAAATTTAAAATCTAAAATCGATTGACTGATGTCACAATCTACGCGAAACTTTACATATAACTGATGAATTGCTTCATTTATTAATAACTTATGTGAAGTTGTGACCCAAAACCTATCAATTAGTCAAAATTGATATATCGGTTTGCGAGTCAGGCAACCCTCAATAAGCGACTTCAGCAGGCAACGTCCCTGGCTTGCTAGTTTTTTGTCTAATTTTGCCGTTCCTAATTGAGTCAGCCAAGATTATGGAAACACTAGAGTTCGTGATTTATCCAGATGGCCGGGTACAGGAAAAAGTCACCGGCATTATTGGCGCATCCTGCGCTGAAGTAACGGCTGCGATCGAAGCCCAGCTTGGAGTTGTGCTTCATCAAGAGTCTACATCTGAATATTTCGCCCAAGCGCTCAATCAATCAGCCGAAGCGACAACCCAAGTAGCTTTTAGCGATTGGTAACTTTTTTTGTTGAGTTCACTTAAAATTTTTTGGAATAACTATGTCACACTTTAGCCAAATTAAAACCCAGATCCGCAATTTGAATTCTTTGGAAGCTGCTTTAACCGACTTGGGTATCGACTGGAAGTCTGGCCCAACTGAGGTGCGGGGCTATCGCGGCCTAACTAGCAACGCTGAAGTTGTGATTGAGCAGGAAAACGGCTATGACTTAGGTTTTAGCTGGAATGGGACTGAATATGAATTGGTAGCTGACTTGCAATTTTGGCAGCAAGCTTGGTCTGTAGACCGTTTTCTGAATAAGGTAACTCAGCGCTATGCTTACCATACGGTGGTGAATGAGAGCGCCAAACAAGGTTTCCAAGTTTCTGAGCAAAAGCAAAATCAAGATGGTTCGATTAGCTTAGTGATGCAACGCTGGTGCGCTTAGATGCGTCAACAACAGGCAGGATGCCTGTTCCACAAACAAATTCAGTCTTTGTGGAACAGGCATCCCTTCGTCAGCAACAGGCAAGATGCCTGTTCCACAAGAAAGATTCAGTCTTTGTGGAACAGGCATCTTGCCTGTTCATAAAAAGCTTATTGAAAGAGGTCTAAATGTCGGAGATTTCTGGACTTGAAATAGAGACTGCGGACGATCGCACTGGTTTAGAACCAGAATTAGGCGGTTTTTTGCGAGATGCGCCCGATCGCACTGGTTTAGAGCCAGAATTAGGCGGTCTATTTCGCCAAAAAGGTGTCTATGTTGACGAGATTACCTGTATTGGCTGCAAGCATTGTGCTCATGTTGCTCGCAATACATTTTATATTGAACCAGATTACGGGCGATCGCGCGTGGTGCGACAAGATGGTGATTCTGAAGAATTGATTATTGAGGCGATCGATACTTGTCCGGTGAATTGCATCCACTGGGTTGACTACACCGAACTCAAGAACCTGGAAGAAGAACGGAAAGATCAGGTGATTCCTCTGGTTGGCTTTCCCCTGGAGTATGCGACGATTCGGACTCCTAGTCGCCGCCGCGATCGCAACTCCAAACACGGCCATTAACATCAAAATCCACAACTTGAAACAATTAAGCTACAAAAACAAAGCCCGCGCAGGCGGGCTATTTTTATTTATAGCAATCGCCAAAGCCCTTTGGTCATTGCTCCCTGAGCGTAGTCGAAGGGCCGAATGGTTCAATAACCATAAATGCTTTAACTACCTTGGCGGTTGGTATATCTTATCAGTCAACAGCCAACAGTCAACAGTCAACTACATTCCGGTGCAAATGGAATTGATATTATTTCAAAGGATGATGATCCGCAAGAATTTTCTCAACTCTCGCCTCATCAATTCTCGCAGTCAATCTAGTAGCCTCATTGTTATCCCGAATGGTTTTTGCTAAAGTAAAAGAAGAACCAACCGAAAAAGTCAAACCCATACCCACAAAACTTTTGACCCAGACATCTACAGGCAGATAAATGACACCTACAGCCGTAGTCGAAATAGCTAGAATAAAGGAAACCCAACACTGTAAAATCCAAGCATTAGTATCTTTTTGACGTCCAATTTGTTGCTGCATAATGCCTCTATCTAAAATAGATCTTTTGGTTGATTAACTTCAAGAATAGAGAGTATAAATGAAGCGATCAGGAGAGATAGGGACAGTTTGAATAAGTGCACAGGGCGATCGGGCTTTTGAATGAAAATGCGATCGGTACAAATAGGGTTTCAGCCTCAAGCAGCCCGGATGGAAGGAGACAATCTAGAAACTGGACTAAGGAGATTGATGAACTTAGTTCGGTTGCTGGTAAGAACCTCTGTCACCTTTTGGCCTACCAAAGACAACCATTGCATCCGGTGCTTGGCGAATTTTGTCATTTCCTTGAACGGGATACCAAAGCAAATCTCCCGCGACGAAAACATCTAGGATATTAGCAAACAAAATTTCCAGATTTTCTTTAATAGTGACAATCCATCGAAATTGTTTGGTATTGTCGGACATTGGCTCTCCGTCGCGATCGGGTAGATGATTTCTGCTTTTGTTTCAGGCGTGAGTTGTTGTACCATGCTGTTTGATGGTTGTGGTGCTGATTTTAGTATAGCTTTTGAGGGTTGGAGGGTTTGGAGGCGCGATCGCTTTTTTGGGATGGAAATGAGAAAGGCGATCGCCTTTAAAACAAAAAATGAAGTTTGCTAATGTGTTAATATTTCCTCTAAAATTGCACTCATGCTAGCTTTCATCCGATCGCTTATCTCTTTTTTGATTTCTGGCTTGATATCGGCTATCTCCAGAGCTTTTAAATCTTTCACGAATCTTGCAATTTTCAATCTAATCCCGCGAATTCTCTCTGGGTTATCGCCAACCTGATTAGTTATGATTAAATCCACAATAACCTCGCCAAGATTTGCACTCTTATCTTTGATTACTAAATCCAAATCATAAAAGTTGTCATCATCAGAAAATTTTTCATCTTCTGTATCAACGCTTTCTATGATTAGCTGATTTCCTGATGGTGCTTCTGCCATTGCAAATCGATCGTCTATTCTAGGAGGTTTAGGATTGTCAAGAATGGCACTATTCCTCTTTATTTCGATAATTAATTGACTCATATGGTCAGTAATTTTTTCTAAATCTGTTATCATCATTCCTGTCACAGCTTTACACGCTGGGCTATCGGGTTGTCCTATACACATATTTAGTCCTCCTTTTAGATTACTTTAAATTTTGACATATATTGGAATAAGTAGACAAAAAGTTACAACTTTTTGTTAGTAATTCATCTAGCTTATATCTTTTATCAAGTTCCATTCCCTTTCTTGGAATTTCCCAGATTATCACTGTTCCGTCGCTACTGGCCGAAGCAATTGATTGAGAATTTAGGGGATTAAAGCTTACTCGGTTGACTGTTGAAGTATGTCCAGCCAAAATGGTTAATGGTTGTGCAACTCCTCTTTGGCTATTTTTCCATATGTTTAATACCTCGTCTACATTCCAGATTTTGATAGTTTTATCAAGGCTAGCAGAAGCAATGTATTTACTATCATAACTAAATTCAGCATACAAAGTTATATCTTTATGGCTATTGATAAGACCTATTAACTTTCCTGTTATATCCCATATTTTTATGTTCCCTTTGTTGTCACAAGATATAATCATATTTCCATTTTTATTAAATCTTACTGACATAATAAGTGATTGTGTCTTCCCTATAGTTTTGATGCCTTTATTGCTTTTATTTTTTAGATCCCAGAGTGTAAGTTCATAATCTTTGTTCCCTGTATAAACGACAACATGATTTTTTAATGGTTCTAAATCCAAACCCAAAATATCGTATTCACTCTTATTTAAAGAATTTGGATTTTTGAAGGTTTCCAGAGATCTGCCAGTCTTGACATCCCATATTATTATATTTCCATCTCGACTAGAAGAGTAAATTCTATCGCTATTTTTACTAAAACTGACATCATAAACATTACCTTTATGACCTTTTAGGATCTGTATAAGTTCTCCTTTCTTACTCCAAATTTTTATTGTATCGTCAATACTTGCTGATGCGACAAATTGACTGTTAGGACTAAATCTTACACTCCAAATAGTTTCTTTGTGTCCTTCACTTGGAGAAAAAAGCATTTTTCCTACTTGGTTCCATATAATGATTTTTTTATCTACTCCACCAGAAGCAATCATTGTCCCGTCAGGACTAAAACTAACACCATATACTCCTCCCGGATGCGCTTTTAATTGATTTCGCTCTTGTACGTTGAATATAACTGACTGAATTTTTTGTAATTCCTTTGGGTTTTCTCTCCCTTGCTTTTTCATTTCATTTAGCGCTTCCACACTTGCTTTCAATGCGTCAAGCTGAAGATTTCTTTCTAAAAGCTCTTGAGCTTTGCCAATTAAAATTCCCACTTTACTTACTTCCTGTTCTCTCTTCTGACCTACAAGTACATTAGTAAGTAATCCTAAGCCAAGAGTAAAGGTTAAAAGGATACCAGACGCGATCGCCCATTTCGTTCTTTGCTTTTGAGCCCGATATTTTTCATCCGTCAGTTTTATTTCCCTTTCTAGTATCTTGATCTCATCTTGAATCTGCCGATCGCGCCTACCAACACTTTTCCCCAAAAACTCCCTCTCATCCCCAGTCAAATTCGGCTGCACCCTCATCTCCCACTCCTCAACCTCCGCCAAACGCGCCCCCGTCAGCAGCGCCTCATCCGACTTACCATAAGTCTCCTGCCACTCCCGACAAGCTATCTCTAAGCGCCGACAAATCCGAATATTCTCCAGATCCTCTTCAATCCAATCACTCACTAACTTCCACCGGCACAACAGAGCTTCGTGAGCCACTTCCACCGTGTTTTCATCCACAATAATTAAACGCTGCTGCGCCCCAGCCAACAGCCCAATTACTCGCTCCAACTGCTCTGGAGAATCCGCGATCGCCCTTAGTCTATCCCAATCAACCCGCCGGCGCGTTACCTCCGAACCCTCACCCAACTGCACCAACTCCATAAATAGTTTGCGTACAAAAAGGCGATCGCCATCACTAAGACTTTGATAAATCACATTAGCTCGATTTTCCAAAGCCCCTTGAACACCACCAATATCTTCATAGCCCTTTCTCGTCAGTAACGGCTCTGGAAATTCCGGTTTTTCAATACAAACTCGCCACAACTCCTTCAAAGCATATTGTAACAACGGTAACGCACCCGGTTGACCTGCCACATCCTGAGCAATTTGCGATACCAACCCCCGCTCAAATTTTACCCCATGCAATTCAGCCGGTGTCTCGATCGCCTCTGGCAACTCCTCAATCCCTAGCGACTTCACAATATAAGTGCTAGGCGGAATATGATTGATCAAATTTAAAACATCTGGATAATTAGTACAACGAATTAAAAAATCCCCACGAATTGCAATAATCATCCGACTATTTCGCCCAGAATCATTCATCTCCTCCGCAATCAAACGGATAAAACTCCGTCGCTCAGATTCATCTTCACAAAGCGTAAATACCTCCTCAAACTGATCGATAAAAATTACAAGCGGCTCATTCAGCTCTCGATACCGAGCTAAAACATCCACCAATTTTCCCAGGGGATGCTTCCCCGGAGTAAAAGATTCAACAGGCCAATGACTACTACCAGGAATTCTATCCCGGCTCAACTGTGGCAACAAACCCGCTTTAATTAAAGAAGATTTCCCCGAACCAGAATAACCAATAACAGGAATAAAACGACTATTGGTTAAGTGAGTAATCAGTATCTTAACTGCTTCCTCCCGCCCACCAAAATACTTTTCTTGTTCAGCTTCAAAAGCAGAAAGTCCCAAATAGGGATTATTGCGATCGAAACTAATTTCAGTAGCCGAAATCTCTAGTTGCGGATACGCTACCAGAGTAATGCAGCGGCCCCATCCCATGCGAATCGGTTCTTGCACGAAACGCTTAAGTTCCCCGCTGATGTAATCGAACAAACGATCGCCGCTGACTCGACGATTTCGGCAAGCATTTTCTGATGCCAGTCCCTTAAGCACAGCACCTGTAAAATAACTGTTTGGTTCACCTTTAAAGGATTTGGCAGTCTCAAATGTTCGGCAAGCTGCCATTAAGTAGTAATCTCTTTGTGTACTGAAAGCCGTCAGAGTTCGCTGCACAAGCTGGCTTTCTAGAAAATAGCCACTGTGACAGCAATCTAACAGCATAACTAAACTGCTCAAATCTGATTGCTGGATTAGCTCGTTGAGACTTGCCAGAGAAATGCCGTATTTATAATCAATAACTTGCTTCCCAGCCATTTCCACCTGACAGTCCGAAGTTGCTAAAACTCCCTTTTGCTGTCCCAATGTATCGGAGAAGGTAAAGCCGTGGCCAGCAAAATAAATCAAAGCTTCATTTTTAGTCGATCGATCTAACAGTAAAGTTCTCAGTTCTTGACCTACTTCAGCCGCTGTAACTGCCTTATCAGCGCTAATTTCAAAACAACTTTTTTCGGCATTCCATCGTGCCGGCAATCGCTTCACCTCAAAACCGCCATACTGCTCTAATACTTGCGCCAAAATCTCCGCATCACTAGCAGCTTTCGGGAGACGGGACATTTGTGAGCTTTGATACTGAGCAATACCAATAACCAGGGCATAACGAGCCATTTAGTTCAACCTAAATTTAAAAATACTGGCTTAGCTGACAAACACCCTGAACCGCTGTTTTCCTTTAAACGCTATAATAACTAAACTTTCCGGAAGCAAGCTCGATCTTTAAGCAAAATCTACATAAACTTAACAAAAGGTAACATTATGTCAGAATTACAGCGTTTCGCTTTTAAAGCAGATGGTGAAGTATACGAAGTCACAATTGACGAAGCTGCAACCTCACAGGAGGATAGTCCTTTTGATGAAGAGAGGGACGTGCGAAGTGATGCGCTTAACCGGATGCAGCAAGCTCGATCGCTAATTCGCAATTATGCTATGTATGCTGTCACAGCTTTTAAAGATTTCGGTGCGGCTGAGATTGAAGAAGTAACACTCAAATTTTCTATCAAAATGGGTGGCAAAACTGGCATTCCTTACATTACAGAAGGTTCAGCGGAAAGCAACTTAGAAATTGAGGTAAAGTGCAAGTTTCCTAAATCTGCTCCAAGCGAAAAGTCTTAAACCGTTCTTAAGCCTTAATTCCAGCTAAGTAAACCCACCTAACAAAACAGAATAGGCACTTTCTCTTAGTCCGCCTCGGCGGACTTCGTTTGTCTATTTCAATGTCAAAAAGTTTCAATCGCCGAGTGATATCAAATCCTCTCTTCATCGTCCTGTATTAATCTCTCTCTTCTCTTCCTTTGTGTCCTTTGCGCCTTCGCGGTTAAATCATTCCGATGCAACCGGAAACGATATGATGCTTTTTTAGGGAGCATTCTCAAAAGTTCTCTGTGGTTCTTGCAGGGCTTTACCAAACCCGACTGGTGTACCTTAGCGATGAAAGGTGCTTGATTCCCCCGCATAAATCGTTGCATATTTTCTAAGGCATTTACAAAAGCTTGTGCCACTAAAACTCCAGAAACATCGCCACCTACAAATGCAAAAAGCCTGACATTTCCTTGAGCCACTGCTAATAACTCCTGCATGACGGCTAGCGATTTTCTTGTCCTTTGTTAATACCACCCAATTGCGCTCTCCAACTATCCTCAGCCAATCCTCATCATTGATATCTTGACTAAAATGATCGTCGTGAATTTCTACTATAGCCCCCTCATTTTGGAGCCAATCTGCCAGTTTCTTTCCCAAACATCTGTCGATAAAAAATATCTCATTCATGCTGCTACTAGCGGAAGTTCGCAGCGAATACCTTCCTCAATTTGGAGCCGATCGCAATTATAGTCTTCGGCAAGTTCATCGATGGAATCCCCAGCTTTGTAACGTTCCGCCAGCATAGCTGTGGGAATGCCAGTTCCAGCTAAAACTGGGCGGCCAAAGGAGATTCTGGGGTCAATCATCACTGTTTTAGGTTCGTCGGCACCTGGTAGCTTCGTGAAAGGGTAGAGTTTGAGCGGTAATCCAGCTTCATCTCGTACAATGCGATCGAAATAAGTTGCTAGAATCTGCCTCGCTTCCTGTTCCCTGTCGGATGCTGCAAGCTTCTGTCCGAATCTCTCAAACAAAAGAGCTATTCCCTCGATTTGAAACTCAATTCCACCGTATAATTGAGGAGTCGAAAGATGACGGTTGATGTAGTCGAGTTCAGTGCTAAGTTGCTTTTGGTCGAATCGTGCAGCCTTAACAATAGCAATCAACACATGAGCCTCTACCAAATTTGTGAAAGAAAGTAGTGTAGTTTTGGACTGGGGCCGTAGTTCAAAAGAATTGTGGTATAACTTAATCAGCGGTTCAAAGAAGCGCTTGTCCGCTTTTGTTTTCGAGAACCAGCCACCAACCCAATCTCGCAACCTATCCTTCCGCAGCCTGAGATATTGCGCTGCTTGAGGGATAGAATATATAGGAATCTCGCGCGGATCGAAGTTTTTAGTATCAAGCATAGCAGTTGTCCTAATCCTAAATACTTATATATTTGCACAGTTCGCGGGCGATCGCAAAAATCTCTCCCTTCCATACCCCGATACCCGACTTCTCAAAGAAATCGGGTATCTAAAGCAACCTAATTAGCTCCTAAAACTGCTACGGATTACTTATTTTTCTGCTGAGTCTTCGCTTGTTCGATCGCAATTTCCTTCACAGCTTGAAACGAATTCAAATTTGATGCACCTTCAATCGCCTTCACCGCCAAATCTTGCACCTGTTTCAAAGCAGAATCAAGCTGTTTCGACAAACTAGCAATCCGAGACTCTTGATTTTGAATTGTCTGCAACATACCTTGGATTTGCAACTCGTAATTTTGCTTTTGTCCTTCCAAATCTTTAGCAAACAAATCAGACTTAATTTTAGCTTGATAATTGCCGATATTGCGCCCAATCTCCTTGCCATTCTTGATATTAGCTTCCAGTTCCTTCGGAAAAGCCTCCACCTTCGCCTTCACCTCAGCAGATAGTTTTTCCCGTTCCGCAATAGACTTCTCCCGTTCAGCCCACTGTTTCTCCTGTTCCTGCTTAAACTCTTCGATTGCTTTGTACAGCATTTGCTGACGCTGTTCATATTCTTCGACATCTAAATTTCGTTGAAGTTCCAAATCGTAATCATACAATTCTACATCCCGATCGCGATTTTTTTCGTCACCATCATTGCGTTCTTGAACTGCTACTTCTTGCAGTTGTTGTTCTTTTTCCCAAGCCTGCCGCCGTGACAGCAAGTCCTGTTCAATAGTTTCGCGCTGCTGGCTGATTTCTTCAGTAAATGTTTTCGCACTTTCTTCGTATTCTTGGATTAAATTATCCAGCGTATCTTCTGCAACATCTTCTAAACTGTGCAACTCTTGCAGTTGTTGAACTTCCTCACCGACAGTTCGTTGCAATTCCTCCAGTTTAGACGCTTCCGAAGTCAGTTTTTCAGACAATTCGCTGACAGCACCACCAAAGCCAAATTGCAGTAAGATTAAATTGTCGATCGTAGACTGCATCTTTTGTTGATTTTGAACTAAACTCATTGGTTTATTTGCCTCCACAATTGGTTTTTCTGGAACTGCTGTTTGCTTGGGTGAAGCATTTGCTGGTGGGTTAAGATTAACCTGCTTCAGTTGTAATTCCAAAGCAGCCTTTGATTCCGCTGCTTCCTTGTATGCTTCCAATATTTCTGCCTTGGTACTCTTGTCATTCACTTTTTTGTTCACAACTTTCCATCTCCTAATAGTTCGGCAAATTCTGTCTGATTTAAATTCGTTTCGTAGGGGCAATCCCCCCGTGGTTGCCCGGTTTCAACCTTAAGATTTAGTCGCAAAAGCCTTCATCGCCAAATCTTGCGCTTGCTTCATCGTAGCTTGCAGTTGCGCCGAAATCTCAGCAATTTGTTCAGTTTGTCGCCCAATAGTCTGCTGCAAAGATTGTACCTTTAATTCATATCCCTGCTTCGTCCCTTCCCATTCTTTATCAACTAAATCAGCCTTAACTTTAGCTTCGCGAGAAACTTCTTGAATAGCTTCTTCCTTAGCTTTAGTATTAGCCTGTTTCAGCTCTTCTTCAAATCCGGCAGCCTTAGTTTGATTCTTGGCAAACTCAGCTTGATTATCACTCAATACTTTTTCACGTTCTACCCAATTCTTCTCTTTTTCGCGAGTAGATTGTTGCAATTCCCGTTCTGATCTGCGTTTCGTTTCTTCGTATTCGTCAGTTTCAACTTTGCGACTACGCTCTAATTCATAGCGATAATCTGCAATTTCCTGTTGACGTTCTTTGATTGTTAGTGCAGTTGTTTCTTCAACTTGTATATCAAATTCTTGCTGTTCTTTTTCCCAGATTTTGCGTTTTTGGATCGTGTCTTTTTCGATAACTTCGCGCTGACTGGCTGCACTTTGCTCTAAGGCTGTGATTTTTTCCTGATGTTCTTGAGTTAAAATGTAGAGGGCATCTGCTACAACTCGAATTTGCTGCAATTGCTGCAATTGTGCTGTTTCTATTTCAATGCCGCGCTTTAATTCGTCTAATTTTGATGATTCGGCACTCAGTTTTTCCGAAAGTCCGTTGATGACGCTACCAAAATCTAATTGTAAGTCGGCTAAACCTTTGACTATACTATCAACTGTATAGGTTGAAGCGACTTCGAGGAGTTGTTTGTTTTTGGCTTTTTCTGCTTCCTGTTCTTTGGTTTCGACTTTGGATTCAATCTTTTTGTTTTCAGCTAATATTTGCTGAAATCTTTGCAATATTTTGGCTTTACTTTCTTTGGCTGTTCCTAATGTCATAATGCTAGTTTCTCCTGATTGCTGTAATTTGTTGAGTTTTTTTGGGAAACGGGTGTAGTTATCCTAACTTGCGGATTTGGGTAAGAATACTTTTGTATTTCAGCACTGGATCGAGTTTTTGTCCAGGATTTTTGCCTACTAGAGTTTGGAGGATTCGCTGACACCGATCGCACCGATTTCCTTGCCTGCATTCGCACTCATCAATTATACTCAAAAGTGTGCTTTTTAGCAATTGATTTTGCGCCAACAAAGCTTGGTAATTTTGCTGAACAGATTGGGCAACTAAAGTCATATGTTGGAAAGCATCTGTGAGACTTTCGATATCATTGACTGCATCAGATCGGATTTGATCGAGCAGATCTAAGTTGTCTCTTAAACGGCTTTCCAGCAGGTTAGATGGTTTTTTTCTGTTCGTTAGTTTCTGCATTTTATTCAATGAGTAAAAACTATAGTAAAGGCGCGAGTTAATCGCGCCTTTACAACAAGATTAGAACAAGTCAGCAGTTGATTTATCTGCTGCTGCTGGCAGCGAAATCGCACCGTTAGAATTTAAAGCGATACCATCACTTTCAGTGCTAGTATGAGCGGCCATAAGGCAAGCAACTTCTTGGGGAGGGAGATTGTCCAAGCAGATCATTTGCCGGGTTCCTTCCAAGTCAATCATGCGAGATTGATTGCTCATATCGGACAAAACTGCTGCTGCTTGGTCGATAATTGCCCAGTCTTTGCGTTCCGCCCATGACCATTTCAAGCTGTAGTAATTGATGGGTTTTACGACTCCGCTGTCGTCTGGTTTCTGACCGGAATGTTTGCTAAATTCGGGAATGAAAATACCTGTAGCTGGCTCGATTCCACGAGATTGCACAGAGGCAACTAAGCGGTTAAAATCGTTCAAACTACGGTTTTTGATGTATGTCGTCATGACAACTCCTTGTGGCAATTCGCCACTTTCGGCGACAAACCAGAGTTGTCCCCAAAGTGTGTGGGAAGTTTGACCGAGGGAACCGAAGAGTTTGGAGAATTTGAGAATTGTCATTGAGCATTTGCTACCATAATCGGTATCGCCGATCGCCCATTGGCCACTTTGGCAGTTGTTTCGGACTGCGATCGGGATTTCTGGTACTAGCAAAGCGTTGCTAGGTTTAGCACCAAATACTGAAAATGTTGGTCTTTCTTGTGTTTTAGTCATTGTCTTTTCCTTTAATTATTGATTTACTGCATTGGGAATTGGGCATTGGTAATTGGTAATTGGGAATTGAGAATTGGGAATTGAGAATTGGGCATTGGACACTGAGCGTAGTCGAAGTGTCGAAAAACCTTCTTCCTTCTTCCTTCTTCCTTCTTCCTTCTTCCTTCTTCCTTCTTCCTTCTTCCTTCTTCCTTCTTCCTTCTTCCTTCTTCCTTCAATTACCTAATAAGATGTTTTGCTTTTTGTGGTTCGGGATAGGTGTATTCAAGCATCGCCTCTTGTTGAGCTTTAATAATCCGCAGCGCGGTGACTAAATGCTCTAACATTTCTAAGTGCTCTGGGGTGAAATGGATGCTGAAGCCTTCGCCATCCCGCGCGTAACCGGGACAAACAAGTGAGGCTGAGCTTTGTTCTTCGTTGGCGGCGATGTATAGCCAGTCGTCGTCTTCGAGCTTGTAATGGGTATCTGTCCAGGTTCTCAGCATTGGTTGTCTGTTCCTCCTTGTTTGCTCAATACAGTCCTGGCGAGGGGTCAAAAACCCGGTTTCTGCGTGAATATTTGTGGGAGAATCGAGGATTTTTGGAAGAAACCGGGTTTTTTGGTCTTAGCCCTGTAAAAGCGTTTTGCCCGATCGCGCCTCCGCTCTTTTTTAACCATCCACAGGCTGTATATAGCGTGTGTTGCCAGAGTCTTTGGACTTTCAACTCTACCAGTACGGCTAAAACGTTGATTAATCCGTCAACTAAACCTAGTCTAGCGTATGTTGATTTTCCCGTCAAGTATTTTGTTGAATTTTTAATCAAAACAGGCTAGAATGCTTAGAGGGAGGCAAAAAACCGTGGAACAGACACTTGAACAGACCTTTGGGAAACTCATCCGTCAAGCTCGCAAGGACAAAGGATACTCACAACGTGAGCTAGCAGCTATGCTGAGTGTGGATTTTACTTATTTGTCGAAATTAGAGAACGATCGCGCCGATTATGCGCCCAAAGAGGAGGTCATCCGATCGCTAGCACGGAATCTAGACATCAATGAAGAGGAACTAATTTTCTTAGCCGGTAGACTACCTCAGCAGTACGAAGCCTTGCTGAAGCAGAATCCGAAGGAAATGCAGGCTCTTTTCCGCCGGATGCAAGAAAATCCAGATTGGCTCAAAAAGTCATTCCAATCCTAAGAGAGGGCTTTCAAAGTGAGTATTTTTAAGCCGTATTGCTTCTATCCCAAAGAATCGATCGAGGGTTTGGCAAATGACATTTTGATGCGGATGCAAAAGACACCAAATTTTGCTCCGAGATGGCCTTTTGATGCGACAATGGTTGCTGATTTTCTGGATTTGGGAGTAGTTTGGGACTTGATTGAGCCAGATGAAGAAGGTGCGATCGCTGCGAGGATTTTGCCACAGCAGCGGTTAATTGAAATCAACGAACAGATTTTGGAAAAACCCCCAGGCTTCATCGAATCAACGATCGCCCATGAAATCGGACACTGGGTGCTGCACATCAATCAGGATGAAGCTGACGGTGTTGTCCAACAATTGGAGTTAAAGCTGGAAAATGGGGGAAACACGTCGCAGGATGTGGAGGAACCGTTTGTTTGTCGGGGTACGAGTGCTGATACTAAGGTGGCATCGATTGAATGGCAAGCGCAATATTTTGCCAGTTGTTTGTTGATGCCACGATGTATTTTGGAGGACAAAAGACAGGGACGGGATTTAACTAAATGGTCGCATTTATACAAAATGAGGGATGAATTGGGAGTGAGTATTTCCAATTTGACTAATCGTTTGCAAGAGTTTGGCTGGATTTATATTCCGAAGGGAACTCGTGAGATTTACGCGGGGAAAGATGCAGCCAATGGACAGCAGCGATTGTTTGGTTGATGTTTTTTGGGGTTGTTTTGGAATGATTTAACCGCAGAGGGCGCAGAGGGCACAGAGGAAGAGAAGAGAGAGATGAATAATACTGCCTTTTGCCTTCTATCCTTTACATCCGTTACATCCGTTACAGAATCCGTTGCCGAACTTTATTCTCAAAAATAATGAGTTCTGAGTTTCGGATTCCAAGTTTACTAAAAAACTCAAACCTCAAAACTCAAAACTCAAAATTCTCTCAGACTAAAAACTGATAGATTCAGTCGATCGCGTGACACAACTAAATGTATCCAAACGCTATCAATTACCGACCCCGGCGAGGAACCATCGTCTCGATATTGATATTAGCCAGAGGAACGCGCTGTGGCGCAGTAGTAGGCACTGGCATATTGCGAGCCATGCTCAAATAGTTGGACGGATCGCCAGCCTTCGGTTGCAGTTCTTGAGGAACAAAACGGCGAACAGTTGACTGCCAAATGATTTGTGGGAAGCCAAGCTGCGAACGGTGGTACTCACCGTAGCGAGGAGTCTTCAAGTTAAAAGGTACTTCACCTCCAACTCGTTGAGGCAAGATTCGGCGCTGCTGATAAGGCACTGTATCGTAGCCAAACTTATTCAGGTACTCATCGCTATCGAGCAAGTCGCTAATAAAGCCTTGAGGCCCTTTATTTGCTACGACAATCGACCAAGCAATCTTTTCGCGTTCGCTGTAAACATCCCGGCCCAAAATGCGTTGTACGCACATTTCCACAAACCGATAGTTGCTGTTAGTTTGATAATTCCGTTCCAAAAAAGGAGAGGAAGTAGCCAAACCACGAATAAAGTCCCGCACCGTAATTTGGCCGAACTTGATTTGCGACTCCAAAGACTTTTGGCGGTTGCTCTTGAGGATTTGGTGTTCGCTGTAAATCTGGCGATATCCAGCCCAAATCAAATTTTCCATGTCCCCGGATGAGAGCACATTTTCACTTGTGAAAATTCTGGGCTGCTCATCGCCACCGATTTCATAGCCAGCTACGCGCTGGTTTTGGCTCTTAGGAGCGTAGTTCAACAAAGGAAGCGCCACGTTATAATCTCCGTTATCTCAAATTTTCAGAAATAGCTGATACTGCGATCGGCGAGCTTGACACTCTCAGGGCTGAAGCCACTGAGATTCTTGGTTCACTGATATACCTTTAAACTGTCCATCCTTTCGGCAATACTTAAACCTAAAGCCCGTTCAATTGAACCAAGTTTTGAGCCTAATTTAAACAGTCCCAGAGGGCCGATCTCCCCAAGCGTTAGAGAATTACTTCTCTTGTTCCCGTGTGCCCCACGGTACACCTCATTAAATAGATTAGGGGATTCTCGCAGTCTAAATCTGATTTTCCTGATTTTTTGCAACAATCTGTAATATTTGTTGACTGTTGGCAGTTGACGGTTGCCGTTCCCTGAGCGGAGCGCCGTCCTGAGCGTAGTCGAAGGGTCGAAGGGTCGAAGGGTCAGTTGTCAGTTAACCACCGCCTCATAAATTACCAGCCCAGAGCCGAGTAGAACTGAGTGGTAGCGACATCAGCAACTGCTGAGTCTTTGGCTTCATCCGCATCTGGTTCGACGCGAATTTCGGTACAAAAAGTGGAAGTGCTGAAACCGCCAAAGCGCTTTACCGTACTTGTCCGCATCCGCACATTGGGATTCGCAAACCAGAAACGCTCGATCGAACTCATGGTCTCATATTCGGTAATCAACAGCAGCCCATCCTCATCATCCATCTCAAAACGGCCCGCCACTGGCACAATTTCGGCATAGCCGCGTTCCCGCAACATCAAACCCTGGCGAGGATTTTCAGGATCGGGGACGATCGCAAACACCGTAGACCCTTTATGATTCTCATCATCCTTATCCCACGCCATCGAGCCGTGCCAAGTCACAAAAGCGCCTCCAGCAGCGCGAATCGGGTCAACTTCGTGCATCTGACAAATCTCAGCCACTCGCGCGTCTTCTGCGCCTAGGGCCGTCACCTGAATGTTTGAATCCCCCATCTCCGCTTGGCGGAAAGCGAGGTGGTGAGTGGTGCGGTGCGATCGCCACTCCCCTGCACTGCTGTGAAAAAACTCCATTGCATCCATAGTAAATAACTCCTTCGGTTTAAGCTTCCTGGTTTGTACGTTTTTTTATGATAGAGCTCTCCCCACTTAGATGTACTTTTGCGGCACAAATTAGTTGCAAAATGTATACCTTGGACAGATTGTCAAGTCAATGTTATGATAGTTTACAATGGAGGGGATACAAAATATCCTGCAAAACGTCATCTGATATATCTCATCTCGATTCATCTCATGTAGCAAAGTGGAGGAGTGATTTATGGATATGCCTATAAGTCTGAGCGTGGAACAGCAGTTCAAACTGCAAGTGTTGCGAGAACAAGTCAAAACTCTAAGTCAAAACGAAGCCCAGGAATACCTCCTAGAGGTCATGCGGCAAAATATGGTCAAAGAAAATCTGTTAAAGTTTTGGATGAAGAAAGGCTGATCAGTAGGTTAACCGAATTGAACATCAAATGCGATCGCGCTTAGATACCCAACTTCTCTGAGAAGTCGGGTATCTAACTTTGTCTCAATTCCTTTTAGGCCTGTAGGGTGCGTCAGCCCGCAGTGTTTTCCTTGCCGGTGGAAGCGATCAAGCTGACGCACCCTACAATACTAATATTAATTCCTTTTAGTCGTTGGTAAGGCTAAAGGTTGGCTGTTTTTCTTAGGCTGATTGGGCTTCTTCTTAGTTTCTGGTTTTGGTGGTGGTGGAGGAGGGAAAGTAGCCGCGCGTCTGGGTATTTGTAGCGCTGTTCGGAATGCAGAAATCGGGAAAAAAGTTCTAAATCTAGACAACCTATCATTAAGAGATTCCGGCGCATCTTCCCACAAACTTTCATAGTAGAAGAAAGCGACACCTAAGCCATATTCTTGGACTGCGCGTACCTGGGATTGAATTTGCTGCATCGATACTGGGCGATTCCTCAAACCAGTCATAATCCCAACTCCTGTAGGAATCTTTTTCTGGGTTTCTTGCATTTCTGGACGGTTGATTTTGCTAATAAACGATTCTAAATTGGGACGGTAAACTTGTACGATTAGTTCGTCAGCAATATCCAAACGCACCCAAGCTAGCCAATCTTGCAGGTGATGCTTGTAAGCAAATTCGTAGTAATTGGGAGAAATCGAGAAAATTGCATTGGGTTTAACTGCTTTTACGGCTTGATTTAGTTGCGACATAAATGCCGTAATTTTATCAGCTCGCCACCGGACCCAAGCGGGGTCTTCAAAGTTAGTTGGAGGAGCTTTTTTGGTTTCTTTGGTATACAGTGCAACTGTGTAGGCATCGTAGCCAAATTCCGATGGCAAACTCATGTGATCGTCAAATTGAATGCCGTCAGAATTGTATTGAGTAGTGACTTCTAATACGATTTCAGTAATAAACTTTTGGACTTCTGGATGCAAAGGATTGAGCCAAACTACTTCGCCACCAGCCTCGTTAGATGTTTGACTACCGTCCTGTTTTTGGGTTAGCCAATCAGGATTATTTAAGGCTAATTCTGAAGTAGGAGGAGCCATGAAGCCAAACTCAAACCAAGGAATTACTAACAATCCTTGACTGTGAGATTGAGCGATTAAATCTGCGAGCATATCTTGTCCATCTAAGCCTCGGTAAACAAAGGGTTGAATTTCTCTTTGTTGGGCTACAGGGCTGGGATACATTGCATAGCCAGAATTCCAAACTACGGGATAAATAGTGTTAAAATTTAACTGTTTGAGTTTACTGACAGCATCTGCTACTTTGCGTCTGTCTCTGAGGATATCTTTGTCGTTTGTTGTCATCCAAACGCCTCGGATTTCCTGACGGGGTTGCTGAGATAGCGCAGACATCCAGAAGTTGTTTGCGAACAATACTGCAATGAATGAAATTGCAAATAGAAGCGGGAGAAGAGGTTTTATCGATCGCAGCCAACCGCGAGGAATGATTCGTAATGTCATAATATTGAATAGTGAGTTACCTATTTAAACGCACCCTGGCATAATTTACTGATGACATTTATGTGTTCTACAGTCTACAGCCCTTACTATCAGGAAATCTGGGGGTCAACTGCTGAAGTTGACACCAATGGGCTATATCATAATAGTACAACCAGGAATGAGTAACGAGTAATGATGTTCAGAAAAATAGGATTTTGGCTACTTTGGATTGGATTTAGCACCTACGCTTTTGTGTTTGCACCTCCCGACAGCCCGGAAACATTGACCCTAATCACAAATCTTTCCACTGGCAAAGTAGCAGACATCAACCCTTTAATTGTCGCGTTGTTCAACATCATGGGGATTTGGCCACTCATCTACAGTTGCGTGCTGTTTGCTGACGGGAGAGGACAAAAAATACCTGCATGGTTATTTGCTACTTTATCCTTTGGTGTCGGCGCATTTGCCTTAGTACCTTATTTAGCCCTGCGCGAACCTAACCCAGAATTTTTAGGCAAAAAAAATATCTTTTTAAAGATACTGGATTCCCGTTTTACTGGAATTATATTAACATTAGGTGCTGTGGCTTTAGTTGCATTAGGCTTGACAAAAGGCGATTGGTCTGATTTTGTTCAGCAGTGGCAAACCAGCCGTTTTATCCACGTCATGAGTTTAGATTTCTGTATGCTTTCGGCGTTGTTTCCGGCATTGCTGGCAGATGATATGGCGCGCCGAGGAATGCAGAATACTACAGCATTTTGGGCTGTAACATTAGTGCCTCTATTTGGCCCGCTGGCTTATCTGTGTACGCGCAAGTCGTTGCCAGAAAATACTGCGGAAACTGTTACAAATTAGACAGCATTACTGACGATTATCAGTTTAATCTAGGACTCAATCAAAAGTAATTACGCAAGAAACAGGCTTTCCGGCCTGTTCCACAAAATGAAAAAATTTCCGATTATTGGCATCACAACATATAACCGCTGTCAAGCAGGCGAATATCGCTTAAATGGAACTTATATTGATGCAGTGCAAGCGGCTGGTGGTATCCCGATTTTACTGCCGCCTAATCAATTAAATCCGGCTAGTATTTTTGATGCAGTAGACGGTTTGATTTTTTCCGGCGGTGGAGATATTAACCCAGAACTTTATGGCGGTTTGCCCGATCGCACAGTTTACGCAATTAATGCAGAACGTGATAACTTTGAACTAAGCTTAGCCAAGCTAGCTTTGAAAGCAGACATACCTGTTTTGGGGATTTGTCGCGGAATGCAAATCCTGAACGTAGCCAGCGGTGGCAGTTTGGTGATTCACGTACCGGATGCTTACGGTATGGAGGTTAGTCACGGATCGGGAATTCCCCCTCGTGCGATCGAGCATACCATTGAAATTGAACCAAACAGTCGCCTCGCAAAAATTATGGGGACAACTTCAACAACAGTTGTATCCTGGCATCATCAAGCAGTACGGAAAGTAACATCTGATTGGCGCATTGTAGCCGATGCACCTGACACATTGGTAGAAGCAATGGAACATCAAAATCACCCTTGGATGATAGCAATTCAATGGCATCCAGAAATGTCGCCAAAATGTTCAGTAAACTCTGGAATTTTTAAGGCTTTCGTGGAAGCAGCCACTGCAAAATCTATAAATTCTACCAAATCTGCCTCAAATCTAATTCATACATTATAATGTTCAGTCGTTGTTTACATTTTTTTCGCACTCCCTTTTTGTAACTTCATGGCGGTAGCGAAACATATCTGTTAACCGTATCTCCACCCACCAACCTAATAATAAATCAACAATTGGGCCACCCGGTATCGAAAATGCGATCGCATCCGTCAATCTAGTCTGACCATTCTCTGTGGTAAACTCATGTCGGTGAATCCAACTCGCCATTGGCCCCTCAGTTTGCTCATCCACAAACAAGCGATACTGTTCGCACTCAGTGTGAGTCGCCACCCATTTTACCGGAATTGGGCCCAATGAAAGGCGAAATTCAGATACAGCACCCACACCAAGTCCACCTTCGCGGCGAATTATTTTCACCGGTTGCCAAGGCGGAGTCAAAATTTGCAGAATATCCGGTCTTTCATGAAAGTTCCAGACAGTTTCAACAGCAGAATTAATTAGGGATGAATATCGAAAGTTAGGCATTTTGTAAATATTACTAAACAGTTAATTGCGCTGGAATCTCAGCATTTAGATTATTATCCTCTGTATCTGTACAAACAGCAACAGTTAGTTTTAATCCCAGAGCTTTTAGCCAACTTCCCAAACTATAAATCGCATCACTTCCTTGCTTAGAAAGCAATTCATCCAGTGTTTTAAAGTGCAATTCATATTGTTCAGGAGACATTTTTGATTGACCAAGAGCTTCTGCTACATCGCTGATTGCTCGTTTCAGCAATTCAGGTTCCGGCTCTTCTTCTTCTAATGTTGCCGTTATATAGGCTGCTGCTAGTGCGGAATTTTTCCTGAGAGATTCAATTAAAAATGGATGATAAGGTAGGCTTTTAGGCATTTATCTGATTATGGATGATAAGGCAAACTTTTAGGCACGATCTTAACTCCTAATTATACTCAAGAAATGCCACAGGGGAAAGATGGAAAAACTTAGCTAACTTTTGAATTTGACTCGCCGTTAGTTCCCGATTTCCATTCATCACCTCAGATATCCAAGACTCCGATTCAAAGATATCAACCAAATCTTTTTCTTGAATATTGTCTTCAATCATCAACGCTTTCAGTAGTTTAATACCTTTCAAGACTGGCATTAGCTCATGTTTTTGTTCGTAATCATAAACAAGAGTACCCAGCACATTTAAGTAATCTCGATCGTCTTGCGTGAGATTTCTCCGACTCAGAATAGAATCAATCCGATTTTGTGTAGCGATTAACTCAGCTTCACAAGTAATTGGACGCGGTGGAAAAGTCGTGATGATCTCAATGTAGTAGCTACTAGGAGTTTTTAAACCAGTCGTCATTTTTCCAGTTCTCCTTATCATATTCTGCATGAGTTAAAACACAGCGGACAAACACTATCTGGTATTCATAATCGATAAAAGCAATTAACCGATAGTTATTGCCACCAATATTAAATACCGTAAAGTTACCTACTAAGTCAGCCGAAGGAAATACTTTACGTAAATCTACTAGATTTTGCCATTCAGCATCACAATTACGCTGATACCACAGCAACAGACTTGTTTCAGCATTGGGGTGGGTTTCCCAAAATTCTTTGAGTCGTTTTCGGCTAATGACACGCATGAGACTATTATAATCTAATTTACTAAACGGGACTTAATGAATTTTCACATCCTTTTGCATGACTCATGGCATCAGCTAAATGCTTCTTCAAAGTCGCTTCTGGTAGCGGCCCTTTGATATGACTCCAAGGCAAAACCCGATCCAATTCCCACTCCTGAAAAACATAGAAATCCATTTCCGGCAACTGTCCCCGCAACTCCTTAAAAGCCCGCCGATAACTGCCCAAAGTATCGCCGTAATGCCGGACTAATTCCAACAGCTTTGACAAACGCCGATCGCCCTTCGACAACAAACCCTGAATCACAGACCAGTTATAGCTTTCAGGTCTAAATTCTAAACCTAACTTCCGCAATTCTTTATCCAAAAACTTCAGCCGTTTCTCTGCATCTTTGTTCACTCCAAACCATTGAAAAGGAGTGTGAGATTTCGGGACAAAGGTACTACAACCAAAAGTCAAACGTAAACCGGGAGCAGCTTTTTTCACAGCCCGCATCATCGCCACTGTCGCTTCTAAATCCTCCATTTCTTCGCCGGGAATTCCCGCCATCCCATAGAGTTTAATCCCCTTTAAACCACCAGCCTTAGCATTAATTGCAGCTTGAATAATTTCATCATTTGTCAGTTTTTTGTTGACAATTTTACGAAGGCGATCGCTCCCACTTTCCACAGCAATTGTAATCGATTTACTATCTCTTTTTGTCAATATTTCTGCGAGTTTTACTGTCACTGTATTTGTACGCACTGAAGAAAGACTCAGCCGCACACCATCGTATTTCGGATGATTCAAATGATCCAATAAAACTTCAAATTCCGGGTGTTGAGTGACAGAAGCGCCCAACAAACCTAAACGATTTGTCACAGTTAAACCGCGATCGATCGCCGGAATTAGCGAATCCTCCAAACTCGCAGTTCTAAACGGCAAAGTCAGATAACTTGCCAAACAGAAACGACACATTTCTGGACAACTCCGCACCACTTCCACCATGTAAATATTTTCCCAAGCAGCCTTTTCTGTCACCACAGTAGAAGCAGATAAAGTATTGCCGCGATAAGTCTGTTTTTCAACTACACTGGGAATGACTGCATCAATAGGCTGAATTGATTTAATCCCCTCAGTCGCATCCAGATAAGTCACTTCATATAAACTGGGAACATAAACCCCTGGAACTTGGGCTAAATGCCGCAATTTAGTTTGTCTATCCGCTGTACGGACTTCTTTAAAAGTATTTATAAAATTGTCAATCAGATTCTCGCCATCTCCGAGCAAAATCACATCAAAAAAGTCAGCATAAGGTTCAGGATTGGCAGTGAAAACCGGGCCACCACCAAAGACAATTGGATGACTATCTGTGCGTTGAGATGCCCAGATTGGCACTTCTAGAGATTCTAATAAATTGAGAATATTTACATAGTCGAGTTCCCAAGAAAAAGAAAATCCCAGTAATTCTGGATGTCTGGGAAGTTGTTCGTGGACATCAGTAAATAAACGACCTACTTCAATATCCGATCGCACAGCCAAAGTTGCCCATACTATCTGATAGCCTAAGCTGGTGATGCCAACAGTGTACTCGTTGGGAAAAGCAAAAATCGTCGGGATAGCATCAACATCGGGGGTTGCTGGGGCAAACAGCAACCGCTCTTCAACAAATGGATTAGGAGTCATTCGATTTTAGATTTTAGATTTTATAGCAGAAGGAAGAAGGAAGAAGGAAGAAGGAAGAAGGAAGAAGGAACAATGGTTTCAGCAATTAAGAATGCGATGCACGATCGCCCTTCGACAGAGTTTATCGGCTCGCGAAGCCGAAGGGTTGAGGATAAACTCCCTCGGAGTGTCCTAACCGTCGGGCGCGGTTGCTATAGATTTTAGATTTTAGACTTTAGATTATGGAATTAAATTATTCAAAGTTCATCGGAAATAGAATCGCGATTGTCCTGTTTTCTTGGTGGCGGCGGACTGTGGAAAGTGGCAATTAGCAAACAGATAATTCCAGCATTAATAAATACATCGGCCAGATTAAAAATTGGGAAGCTAATTATCCGAAAATCCAGAAAATCCACAACATGACCCGACACAAATCGATCGATCCCATTACCCAGCGCGCCCCCCAAAATCAAGCCATAGCCAGCTTGTTCCCAACGATTAATTCGGGGCCCGAACCAAGCGAGTATCATCAATCCTATACTAACGCCCAAAGACAGCCAGCGCAACCAAATCGCCCCGCCATTGCTGAAGAGACTAAAAGCCGCACCGGTATTAACAACATAGGTGAAGTGAAACACCCCAGGTAAGAGTGGCTGTGTTTGTGGAGGGACTGTCAATTCAAAATTTTGTACCACCCAAAACTTAGTCAGGTGGTCTAAAACTAAACTGATAATAGCAGCAACCCAGAACCAGGGATTTTTTTTTAAACGCATGAATTAGGGGATAGAAGATAGGACATGGGGCATGGGATAATCTACTCAAATCTCGTCTGTCATTGCCAGAACAATGCAGTGCTGGAAAGCAATCGCAGCCGCAGCGAGATGAATCTCCCGTTTCGCAATGTACAGTATAACTCACATCTTGCACCATTCTCAAGAACAGGCAAGATGCCTGTTCCACAAAGAGTTAATTTGATTGTGGAACAGGCAAGATGCCTGTTCATAAAAAGCTTATTGAGAATGATGCAAGATCTCAGATATAACCTAATATCTCCTCCAATGATTAATGACTACTGACTACTGACTAATTAATAAAACATCAACCTGCGTAAAACAAATGATAGCAGTGCGATCGCACAAACTACCGCGAATTGTCCAGGCATTGGATAAACTGAATACTTGAGAATCTCATCGAATAAAGATGTGGTTCTTGCCGGCGGGAGAAAGTGAGTGAAAATCAGATAAATTAAGCCGATCGCATGAACCGTGAATAAACCGCACAAACAACTAAAAGCCAAGGATTCCAGCCGTGAAGCCACCTTAAACGCCAGCCAGCCGCACACCCAAGCACCCGGTACAAAACCCAGTAAATAGCCAAAACTCGGTTCTCTGAGATAGCCGATCCCACCGCCTTGAGCAAAAACTGGCCACAGAGTTAATCCTAAAATTAAATAGGCAATTTGTGAGAGAGCCGCAGCATTTTTGCCACCCATGCAGCCTACCAGTAAAACAGCTCCTATTTGATAGGTAACACCTAAAGAATAAGCTTGAAATCCTCGATTGTCTCCAAACCAAATTGGAGTAGTGACAAAGGCAGGAAAAAATGCGCCTCCTATCGTTAGGAGTAAACCAATAAAAGCCCAGATTAATTCGATGGGAACAGGCATTCGATTTTAGATTAAGAAGAAGGAAGAAGGAAGAAGGAAGAAGGAAGAAGGAAGAAGGAAGAAGGAAGAAGGAAGAAGGAAGAAGGAAGAAGGAAGAAGGAAGAAGGAAGAAGGCACTTCGACTACGCTCAGTGCGCCGCTTCGCTCAGGAACGGGGAACAAGGAATAATGCTTTTTAGCTATCCCTTAGACAGGAATTGTTTAGAGAAAATATGTCGGCATCAATCAAAATTATTTCTCTCTTCTTTTTATTTGAATTCTCTGTGTTCTCTGCGTTCTCTGTGGTTAAAAGATCATTCCAGAACTGATCAACTTATCAGATACCCGACTTTTTAAGAAGTCGGGTACTTGGGTATTATGAATTCAGCTCAAAACTGCCTGGAATTGGTGCTTCGCCGCCTTGAAGTCCCAGCGATTCTAGCATAGCTCGGTCTTGCTCTGCGGGTTGACCCATAGTAGTCAGATAATGCCCAACCAACATAGCATTAATTCCAGCTTTTAAGCCGAGGTGTTGTAGTTCTCCCATGACAGCTTCTCTACCTCCAGCGTAACGGATGATTTGCTCTGGAAGCAGTAATCGAAAAATTGCGATCGCCTTTAATGCTTCGTAAGGGTTTAATTGAGGAACATCGCCCAAAGGTGTGCCTTTTCTGGGAGAGAGCAAATTCACTGGTACTGACTCAACTTCTAACTCGCGCAAACTCAAAGCTAAATCAATTCTATCTTCCCAACTTTCGCCCATGCCGATAATTCCACCGCTACAAGCTTGAATGCCGGCGGCTTTTAAGTTCTTAATTGTAGCAGTGCGATCGCTCCATTTGTGAGTTGTGACAATATTCGGAAAAAACTGCTCAGACGATTCTAAATTGTGGTTGTAGCGCGTCACTCCCGCCGCTCGCAATTCCTGAGCTTGTTCGACACTGACTTCTCCCAAAGCGCAGCAAGGCTTAATATTAGTTTCGTCAATAATTCGGCGCACTGTGTCGAGAATTTGGTCAAACTCCGACGATTTCGGGCTGTTATGTTTAATACCTTTTCCTTGAGAAACTAGACAAAATCTTTTCGCTCCGGCTTCCTCAGCCGCCTTGGCTTGCGCTAAAATCTCATCGGAGGTCTTTAAGCCATAAATCGGGACGTTTTCTCCCGGATGGTGAGCCGACTGAGAGCAAAAGCCGCAATTTTCCGAACAGTTGCCAGATTTGACGTTGATGATGCTGCACAAGTCTACCGTATTACCGCAACAAGCTTGACGCACGCGATCGGCTGCGGAGCACAACAGTAAAATATTTTCTTGGCCATCGATTTCTGTCAGAGCCAGCGCTTCGTCTCTGTTGATCCGATATCCTTTAATTATTTGCTCTACGAGGCTATCTAACCGTTGTTGCAGCGGTGATTTTTCCGACAAAAAGTCGATCGAGCCATGAGACAATGTTGATAGTGGCGCTTGCACCATATCTTGCACCTTATGAAAACAACCACCATTGTATGGTTTTCTGTACCTGAAGCCCCGATCGCATGATAATTTAACTTGATTGTCTAAACTTATTCAAACCAAATTTAGCTTCTTTTTATCTTATTAATCGACAATTGTCAAGTTCACCGATCGCTCAAATGTTAAATTTTTGTAAACTGTAAAGAATCTTAACCTAAGCTTTACTATTGAGCGCTATGCTGATGCCCGACACCCTGTATCAGAATTAAATCTTTATACCCATGCTTTCTCGTCTCAACCTGATAAATTCAAACCGCCTGACTACCGCAATTGCCGCAATGGCGATCGCGCTCAGCTTAGCAGCTTGTGGCGGCGGCAGCACAACCAGCAGCAGCCCCAGCCCCAGCGATTCCCCCGCAGCATCCCCCGGCGCATCCCCTGTTGCCGCCACCGGCACCGCCGCCCCCAGCAAACTCGCCCTAGCCTCAGATGTAGCCATCACCGCAGCAGGCGCGTCATTCCCCGCCCCCCTTTACCAGCGTTGGTTTCAAGACTTCAACAAAATCAACCCCAAAGTACAAATTAACTATCAATCAACAGGCAGTGGCGCCGGAGTCGAACAGTTTACCAAAGGCACCGTAGACTTTGGTGCTAGCGACACCGCCATGAAAGACGACGAAATCGCCAAAGTTCCAGCAGACAAAGGCGTCATCTTGTTGCCCATGACAGCAGGTAGCATCGTCATCGGCTACAACCTCGCAGATGTACCCGAATTGAAATTGCCAAGAGAGGTTTACTCAGAAATCTTCGCCGGTAAAATTACCAAGTGGAACGACCCCAAAATTGCAGCAGCCAATCCGGGCGCTAAATTGCCAGACCAAGCTATCACTGTCGTCCACCGTTCCGACGGTAGCGGCACCACCGCCGTCTTCACCAAACACCTGAGTGCCATCAGCCCCGACTGGAAAGCAGCAGTAGGCGACGGCAAAACAGTACAGTGGCCCAAAACTGGTACATTCATCGGTGCAAAAGGCAACGAAGGCATCACCGCCCAACTCCTGCAAACCGCCGGGAGCATTGGCTATGTAGAATACGGCTACGCCAAAAACAACAACGTCAAATTTGCATCTTTGCAAAACAAAGCAGGCACATTTGTAGTACCTAGCGATGAATCAGCTTCAGCAGCTCTAGCAACAGTGCCACTCCCAGAAAATTTGCGAGCATTTATCGAAGACCCAGAAGGCGCTCAATCCTATCCAATTGTCACCTACACTTGGATGCTAGTCCCCAAAAAAGTTGCTGACCCCAACAAAGCTAAAGCGATCGAGGCGATGGTTGAATACGGCTTGAATGAAGGTCAAAAAGTTAGTTCCGAATTGGGCTACGTTCCTCTGCCCCAAAGCGTTAAAGAAAAAGTAGCCTTGGCGGCCGACGGCATCAGCCCCGACTACAAAATTGAGATTGGCAAATAGTAACTGAAGTCAGTTGACTGTTGACTGTTGGCAGTTGACTGTTGACTGTTGGCAGTTGTCAAAAGTAGAAAGAAGGAAGAGAGAGATTTCTGTAGGGGCGGGTTCGCCGACAATAATTGCCGGAAATTTACAATCTCATAAACCCGCCCCCGCCCAACGGTAAATCCCAATCTACTTCTTTCAAAATAAAAGGAGTGGGCTTTTACCATAAATATTTGTTGAAAAATAAGGGGATTAATTAACCCGCCCATCTTTGATTTTATCTATGGTCTTTCTTTCTGCTTCCTTCCAGCTAGCTTTTTCTTGAAATTAATCTTTTTGACTATATATTGGGTTTTTTGTGTATGACTTCAGATAATCAGAGCGCTCAACCTGAGAGTCGTTCCCGCTCTCAGCTAGAAAAGTCCTTAGACCAAGGCTTTATCTGGCTAACTAGGGTTTTGGGAATAGGAATTGGGGTAATTTTGCTAGTAATCGCTTTTACGGTTGCTTACAGGGCCTTACCTGCAATTCAACAGTACGGTTTAGGATTTTTATTTGGCAGTGATTGGAATCCGGTTAAAGAAGAGTACGGCGCATTGCCGATGATTTATGGGACGATCGTCAGTTCCGCGATCGCACTCCTAATTGCAGTACCATTGGGAGTAGGAACTGCTATCTTCTTGAGCGAGGATTTTTTACCACTACAAATCCGCACAGCATTAGTTTTTTTAGTAGAACTCTTAGCCGCCATTCCTAGCGTAGTTTATGGTTTGTGGGGAATTGCTGTATTGATTCCCATAATTACCAACCTCGGCAAGTTTCTCAACGGTACTTTCGGATGGTTACCAATTTTTAGCACTCCACCAGTGGGCCCTGGAATGTTACCAGCCGGAGTAATTTTAGGCATTATGACTTTGCCCATTATTACTGCTATCTCCCGCGACTCTTTGGCAAGTCTTCCTCCCGAATTGCGACAAGCATCTTTAGGTTTAGGAGCAACTCGCTGGACAACCATTTTTAGAGTGCTCGTACCTGCTGCTTTCTCCGGCATTGTCGGCGGAATTATGCTCGGTTTGGGTCGCGCGATGGGAGAAACAATGGCTGCAACTCTGTTAATTGGCAATTCCAATCAGTTAAGTTTTTCTGTACTAGCTCCGGCAAATACTATTGCTTCTTTGATGGCAAATCAGTTTGCGGAAGCTTCAGGTTTGCAAGTAGCAGCTCTGATGTATACGGGGCTAATTCTGTTTATTCTGACGCTGATTGTGAATATCTTGGCTGAGTGGATTGTTTCTAGAGTCAGAGCCAAGTACAACTAAAGGTTTGCTGCAATTTTCCATAAACTTGTAATTTATGTCAAATATTTCATCGGAAGATCAAACTTCTTCTGCCCCGAATCCAGGCAGTTTGAAAAAAGTTAAAGGCAGTCCGCAATCGCTGTTCAATATCGCAATGACGGTATTAGCAGGAGGCTGTTTGGCAATTAGTCTTTTGCCTTTGTTTGCAGTGCTTTCCTACGTCACCGTACAAGGTTTCAATCGCCTAAATTTAGACTTGTTTACCAAGTTGCCACCACCACCGGGACTATCGGGAGGCGGTATTGCTAATGCAATTGTCGGTACATTGATGACGGTGGGAATTGCTGCTTTAATTGCTGTTCCTTTTGGTGTATTAGCTGCCGTTTATTTGTCTGAATTTAGTAGTGGGAATATAGCTCGCTCGGTGCGCTTTGCTACTAATGTCCTCAGCGGGGTTCCTTCGATTATTGCGGGCGTATTTGCCTACGGTTTGTTTGTGGTAAATATGGGAGGTTTTTCGGCAATTGCAGGTGGTGCAGCGCTGGCTGTGCTGATGTTGCCGACGATTGTCCGAACTACTGACGAAGCTCTACAAATCGTGCCTCAAGATATCAGATGGGCATCTGTTGGTGTGGGTGCATCTAATTATCAAACGGTGTTGCAGGTGGTTTTGCCTGCGGCTATTCCGGCTATTTTAACTGGTGTGACTCTGGCAATTGCCCGCGCGGCTGGTGAAACGGCTCCTTTGATTTTCACGGCGCTGAATTCGCCTTTTTGGCCGGCAGGATTTGATAAGCCAACTCCGTCCCTTGCGGTGTTGGTATACAACTTTGCAACGGTTCCTTTTAAGGCACAGAAAGAGTTGGCTTGGGCGGCATCTTTAATTTTGGTGTTCATGGTTTTGCTGACGAGTATTCTTTCTCGTTGGGCTACTCGCCAAAAGGTTTATTGAAGGAAGAAGGAAGAAGGAAGAAGGAAGAAGGAAGAAGGAAGAAGGAAGAAGGAAGAAGGAAGAAGGAAGAAGGAAGAAGGAAGATTTTTCCAATTATGCCACTCTCCCACTCTCCCACTCTCCCACTCTCCCACTCTCCCACTCTCCCCTTCCACTTAGTTTGTAAAATTCAATTGGAGTATTAACTGTATGATGATGCAAGTGGAACAAAAGACTGAAACGGTTTTGCAGGTAGACAATATCAATATTTTTTACGGCGGTTTTCAAGCTGTAAAAAATGTTTCGATGGCGATTCCCAAAAATCAGATTACTGCTTTTATTGGGCCTTCTGGCTGTGGCAAAAGTACGATTTTGCGATGTTTTAATCGTCTGAATGATTTGGTTAATGGGTTTCGTTTAAATGGGCAAATTTATTATCATGGTCAAAATCTTTATGATCCTGATATTGATGCTGTGGAGGTGCGCCGCCGGATTGGGATGGTGTTTCAAAAGCCGAATCCTTTCCCGAAGTCGATTTATGACAATATTGCTTACGGTGCAAGGGTGAATAATTATAAGGGAGATATGGATGAGTTGGTGGAAAAATCGCTCCGCCAGTCTTATTTGTGGGATGAGGTGAAGGATAAGCTGAAGCAAAGTGGTTTTTCGCTTTCGGGTGGCCAGCAGCAGCGTTTGTGTATTGCTAGGGCGATCGCAATTAATCCTGATGTAGTATTGATGGATGAACCTTGTGCTTCTCTTGACCCGATTTCTACTGTGAAAATTGAGGAGTTGATGCGGGAACTGAAGGAGAAGTATACGATTGTGATTGTTACTCACAATATGCAGCAGGCTTCTCGCGTTTCTGATATGACTGCTTTTTTCAATGCTAAACTTTCTGATGATGGGAAACGGTTTGGCTATCTTGTGGAGTGTGACAATACTGAGGTGATTTTCCAAAATCCGAAGGAACAGTCTACGATGGAATATGTTAGTGGTCGTTTTGGTTGATTTGTGGTAAGTGACAGATGTGACTATTTTTCTGAACAGGCAAGATGCCTGTTCCACAATTATGATGAAGAGTCAAAATGCCTGTTTCACAATTATGATGAAGAGTCAAAATGCCTGTTTCACAATTGGATGAACAGGCAAGATGCCTGTTTCACAATTAGATGATTAGATTCCCGACTTTTTGAAGAAGTCGGGAATCTTGATCTTTGTGTTTTATCCTAATCTAGCGGAACATACTGCTAACAGAACTATCTTCGTGAATTCGCCAAATAGTTTCTCCTAGCAAGTTGGCTACCGAAAGTACGGTCAATTGGGGGAAACGCTTGTCTTCTGGTACAGGAATTGTATTTGTGACAATTACTTCTTCCAAGACGCCACTGGACAAACGCTCGATCGCCGGAGGTGAAAAAACAGCATGAGTAGCACAAGCATACACTTGCCTAGCACCTTCGCGACGTAACAATTTCGCCCCTTCACAAATCGTGCCCGCAGTATCGATCATGTCGTCCACTAACACTGCTGTTTTACCTCGGACATCCCCGATGACGTTCATTACTTCGGCGACGTTGTGAGCTTGACGGCGCTTGTCAATAATTGCCAAGGGTGCATCGTTGAGCTTTTTGGCAAAAGCTCTAGCCCTGGCGACTCCGCCGACATCTGGCGAAACTACAACAATATCGGTCAACTGCTTGCTCTTGAGATAATCTAGGAGTATGGGCGACCCGTAAACGTGGTCGAAGGGAATGTCAAAATAACCTTGAATTTGAGCTGAGTGCAAGTCCATTGCCAAAATGCGACCAGCCCCAGCTTCAGTAATCAAATTAGCTACCAATTTTGCGGTAATTGACTCTCTGCCGGCGGTTTTGCGATCGGCCCTAGCATACCCATAGTAGGGAATTACGGCAGTAACTTGCCTTGCCGAAGCGCGGCGACAAGCATCGATCATGATCAACAATTCCATGAGACGATCGTTGACTGGGCAGCAAGTTGGCTGAATCAAGTAAACATCGCAACCTCGAATCGATTCTTGAATTTGAACGTAGAGTTCCCCATCAGCAAACCGCTTACGAACCATCGGCCCCAAATCGATCCCCAGATAACGTGCCACCTCTTGGGCGAGGGGAACATTGGCAGAACCAGAGAACAGCCGCAGACGGTCATTAGCGGAAGCCGGCGGTTCGGGAAGCGAAAGCGGTAAAGTAGCAGAACGGATCACAGCAGGCCTCTTGCAAGACATTATTTTACGGCTATCTTACCATCGGAAACTCGAAATTTGGCAAGCTTAATTGAGTTGTGTAACGAGTTTGTCTCAAAAATGGTTTTTTTGATTACCATAAACGGTTTGCATTAGCATATTATGTATGGAAATTTATGACGATCGCACAAAAAGCCATAAACTTGCAAAAAAGTGAAAAAAAAGTTAAGAATCTGAAGCAGACTCCTGATTTTTGATATCGGGAAAAATAAGGACGAAATCGATGAGCTTAAAAGAACGAATTGACGCAGAAATCAAAGCAGCTATGAAGTCCAAGGACAAGGTTCGCTTGGAAACTGTTCGTGGTATCAAGAAATTTATCATCGAAAAAGAGGTCAGCGTTCGTCCTTCGGGGCAAGATGGGCTGACGGAAGCTCAGGAAATGGAAATTTTGGTGCAAATAGCGAAACAGCGCCGGGATTCGATCGAACAATACCGCAAAGGTGGCCGCGAAGATTTGGTGGCGCAAGAGGAGGCGGAGTTGGTAATTCTTGAGGAGTATTTGCCGCCGCAGATGTCTGACGAAGAGATCAGTGGAGTGATTGACCAAGTTATTGCGTCGGCGGGCGCGACTTCTGCTAAGGAGATGGGGAAGGTGATGGGCGCGGCGATGCAGCAGCTTAAAGGTAAGGCTGATGGTAAGAAAATTCAAGACATGGTGAAAGCTAAGCTTAATCCTTAGTCATTAGTCATTAGTCATTAGTCATTAGTCATTAGTCATTGGTCATTGGTCATTAGTCATTGGTCATTGGTCATTGGTCATTGGTTCAGAAGGAAGAATGTAGGGGCAAACCCCCCGTGGTTGCCCCTCTCCTTAAATTTATCAAAAAAATTGGTTTCTGAAAGTTGCGTAAAAAAACGTAAGATGCTAACTTTGGTCGGGACTGGGAACTAAAGGCTGTGAAGTATGCTATTGAGCGTTAGCGTTAAAGACCTAGCAGTCTAATTACGGATCGCGTATTTTTTAACAGTGGACAATATAGCAATTGTTGATAAGCGGGTTTAAATCCCCTATCAACTGTCAACTGTCAACTGTCAACTGTCAACTATTTAACATTGTCTACTTAAATTTATGCAGCCACCTATTGCTATTGGAACTCTTCTACAAAACCGTTACCGCTTACTGAATATTTTAGGTCAAGGAGGATTTGGTCGGACTTATTTGGTGGAAGATTTGGGACGGTTTCAAGAACGTTGCGCCCTGAAAGAATTTATTCCGGTGCAAAGTGGGCCTTATGTTTTGGAAAAGTCGAAGGAATTGTTTCAAAGAGAGGCGGCGATTCTTTATCAAATTCAGCACCCGCAAATTCCGCAGTTTCGGGCAATGTTTGAGGAGAGTCAGCGTTTGTTTTTGGTGCAGGATTATGTGGAAGGGATGACTTATCGGGAATTGTTGCTCGATCGCACTTCAACGGGCCGCACATTCAATGAAACTGAAGTTTTGGTGTTTATCCGCCAAATGTTGCCTGTGTTGGCTCACATCCACGCACGGGGCATCATTCACCGTGACATTTCGCCGGAAAACATTATCCGCCGTGAAAATGACCAAATGCCTGTGCTGATTGACTTTGGAGTGGTTAAGGAACTTGCTACGAAAGTGCAGTCTCCTGAAGGCACTGCTCATGCGACAACTGTGGGTAAAATTGGTTATGCGCCGATCGAACAATTGCAAAGTGGGCGAGCCACAGCCAGCAGTGATCTGTATGCTTTAGCTGTAACTGCGATCGTGCTGCTGACAGGGAAAGAACCACAGGAATTGCTGGATCAGACTACGCTGCTGTGGAATTGGCAGCAGAAGGTGCAGGTTAGTGCGGATTTTGCTTTGGTGTTAAATCGGATGTTGAATCGGAGTCCAGCCGATCGCTATCAGTCAGTTAGCGAAGTTGCTCAAGCACTGGATGGACAAACTAATCCCTATGCTAACCCTCAAAGTGGATCTCTGACTCAGCCACCCATGTCGTCGAATGTTTCGCAAGTAGCAACGGTGGCTGTGGGTAGACGGCCAGATGCGATCGCCCAAAGTTCCCATCCGCAAAACCAGCCAGATCCAGTCATCAATCCTGGGAGCGATTCTTTGTGGGACAATCCAATGGCTGCGATCGGGCTTGGTGCAGGTTTGGTAATCTTGACAGGCTTCGGTTCCTGGGCCTTGGTAGGTTCATTTCTGAATAAGGGATCGCAGCCAACCCCGACTCCACCAGCACTCACAAGTCCAAGTCCAGAACCGTCGCCGATACAAACTCCAGAACCAACCCCAACTCCCACTCCAGAACCAACCCCAACTCCCACTCCAGAACCAACCCCAACTCCCACTCCAGAACCAATTCCAGAACCATCTCCAGAACCAATCCCAGAACCATCTCCAGAACCAATTCCAGAACCAACTCCAGAACCAATCCCAGAACCAACCCCAACTCCCACCCCGGAACCGAAACCACCACTAACTCCGGAACCGAAACCAACTCCCGCCCCGACTCCACCACCGAAACCAACTCCGGCACCGACTCCGCCACCCAAACCAACTCCGACGCCTAAACCAACGACCGTACCAACTCCCGCGCCAACTCCCGCGCCAACTCCCGCACCAACTCCCGCGCCAACTCCCGCACCAACTCCCGCGCCAACTCCCGCACCAACTCCCGCACCAACTCCCGCACCAACTCCCGCCCCAACTCCGGCACCAGTTGAAAATCCGGTACCAACTCCCGCCCCGGCTGAAACTCCGGCACCATCACCGGCTCTTTAAATGCTTCTGGCAAAATTCTCTTAGACTGATGTTGAGGCCAATTACCCATTACCTATTAGCTATTCATGAATTCGCTGCTAATTACTGGAACTGATACCGACGCGGGCAAAACTGTTTTGACCAGTGCTCTAGCTGCTTATTGGCAAATGTACTGTTCCGATCGCACTTTGGGAATTATGAAGCTGTTGCAAACGGGAAGGGGCGATCGGGAACACTACACCCGTTTATTTGCCCTCGACCAATCCCCCGAAGAACTCAACCCATTGCACTTTAATGAGCCTCTAGCACCGCCGATTGCAGCCGAACGGGAAGGCCGACATATTGAACTAGAAAAGGTGTGGACGACGCTGCAAAGCCTGAAGGAACGCAAGGATTTTGTGTTAGTTGAGGCTTTGGGAGGCCTGGGTTCCCCTGTCACGCGGGAACTGACGGTGGCTGATATTGCTAGGGATTGGCGGCTGAGGGGGGTTTTGGTGGCACCTGTGAGGTTAGGTGCGATCGGGCAAATTGTAGCGAATGTGGCTCTCGCCAGACACAGTGGCTTTAAGCTCAAAGGGATTATCCTGAACTGTGTTCAAGCTGCTTCTGAGCAAGAAATTGCGGATTGGGCCCCGATCGACTTAATTGAGTCGCTAACTCAAATACGTGTTTTGGGTATTTTGCCGCATTTAGATGACCCAACTGATATTGCTAAATTAGCTAAAGCTGCTTCACAATTAGATTTAGAACGATTGTTGCATGGGGTTAATTTGATTCCTCATATTGCTAAATAACCGTATTCTCAACACCTCTCTTGCTCAATCTTCTCTTTCTCTGTGTACTCTGCGCCCTCTGTGGTTAAAAAACTAAGATTTTATTTTAACCGCAGAGAGCGCAGAGAGCGCAGAGAGGAAAAAGAGAGAGTTTTGCAAATTATTTAACCCTTCGACTACGCTCAGGGGACTCCAAATAACCAATAACTAATAACAACTAATATGGTTTCTACTTTACCTAATTTAACTTCTGTTGATTTATCTCAATTGCGGCTAGAAATTAGAAATTTGCAGCCACAATTAGTGGAATGGCGACGGCGTTTGCACCAAAAACCTGAGTTGAGTTTTGAGGAGAATTTAACGGCGGAGTTTGTTTCACAAAAGTTGCAAGCATGGGGAATAGATCATGTAACTGGTATTGCTAAAACTGGGATTGTCGCAACTATCGACAGTGGCAAACCTGGGCCTGTTTTGGCAATTCGGGCTGATATGGATGCTTTGCCAATTCAAGAGGAAAATGAGGTGGATTATCGATCGCAACATGATGGAATTATGCACGCCTGTGGCCATGATGGTCATACTGCGATCGCCCTTGGTACCGCTTGTTATCTAGCACAGCACAAACACAGCTTTTCTGGGCAGGTGAAAATGATCTTCCAGCCAGCGGAAGAAGGCCCAGGCGGTGCGAAGCCGATGATTGAAGCGGGGGTTTTAAGGAATCCTGATGTTGATGCGATCGTTGGTTTACATTTGTGGAACAATCTACCTTTAGGCACTGTAGGCGTGCGTAGTGGTGCGCTGATGGCGGCTGTGGAAACTTTTGATTGTACTATTTTGGGCAAAGGTGGACATGGTGGGATGCCTCATCAGACTGTAGATGCGATCGTCGTTGCAGCCCAAATTGTCAATACCTTGCAATCGATTGTAGCGCGGAACATTGACCCGATCGACTCCGCAGTCATCACCGTGGGCAAATTCCACGCAGGCCACATCCACAACGTCATTGCTGATACCGCTCAAATTGGTGGCACGGTACGCTATTTCAAGCCAACATATCAAGGTTATTTTGACAAGCGAATCGAGCAAGTAATTGCCGGAATTTGTCAGAGTTATGGCGCAAATTACAAATTCGATTATGCTTTCTATTATCCACCGACAATCAACGATGCCAAGATGGCTGAATTGGTGCGTAGTGTCGCAGAATCAGTTGTGGAAACTCCAGCAGGAATCGTGCCGGAATGCCAAACAATGGGCGGAGAAGATATGTCATTCTTTTTACAAGAAGTTCCCGGTTGCTATTTCTTTTTGGGTTCGGCAAATCCAGATAAAAATTTGGCTTACCCGCACCATCACCCCAGATTTGATTTTGATGAAACAGCTTTGGGTATGGGTGTAGAAATGTTTGTGCGCTGTGTGGAAAAGTTTTGTGGGAATCAATGATATTAATTCCGGTAACACTCCTTATGACATAGAGGACACGGCAGTGCCGTTTCCCTACCGCTATTAATTGTAGGGACACGGCAGTGCCGTTTCCCTACCGCTATTAATTGTAGGGAAACGGCACTGCCGTGTCCTGATTTCGGGTAACATTAATTCCGATGCCACGGGATTTGATCTCACCTAGTTTGAAATATATTTTGCACCATCTTCTTATCTACCTTCGCCGCCGTTTTATCCAATTCTGCAATCTCCCCAGAGTCTAAATTCCAACCCAAAGCACCAATATTCTCTGCCGCCTGAACCTCTGATTTTGCCCCAGGAATCGGCATAGTTTCTTTGCAGATACACCAGTTGATTGCTACCTGGGAAACAGTCTTGTTTCTGGATGTCGCTATTTCTCGTAAACAGTCCAAAAGCGATCGCATTCCCGGTAATATCTGTTTACACACCAAACCTCGGATACCTTTAGGTAATACCCCATTCTCCGAGTATTTTCCAGTCAATAATCCCAAGGCTAGAGGACTATAAGCAATCAATTTTATTCCTAGTTCGTCACAGACTTCTTTTAATCCAAGTTCCGTAACTGGATAGGTAGAAAGTAGCGAATATTGCACTTGTAAAGTAACAATTGGAATTTGGCGATCGCAAAATTTACGATGCACCCATTTTAACCGTTTCGGCCCATAATTAGACAAGCCCACACCCTTAACCAATCCTTGCTCATAAAGGTCAGCCAAACCGTCTAAAAGCGCGCTTTCTTGCCAAGGAGCATAATTAGCAGTAGACCAGTGCATTTGCACCAAATCTACATTTTTGCCGAGGCGTTCGGCAGAGGCTTTACAAGCCGATATCATGGATTTTCGCGTCAATCTCCAAGGATAAGCAGCTAGTTTTGTCGCAATACAAATACTCTCTTTATTTGCACCTTGATATTGTTCAGAAAACTGCCCTAAAAGTTGCTCACTGCGTCCATTTAATTTCCCAGTTCCGTAAGAATCACCAGTATCAAATAAAGTCACACCGTTACTAACACAAAGATTGAACGCCGCTTGTAATTCCTCGTCCATACTTTCATCATAGCCCCAAAGCAGTCGGTTGCCCCAGGCCCAAGTCCCGCAGCCCATTGTTGGTAGTAAAAGTTTTTGGTTTGTTTGCATTTTTGTCGATCGCAGTTTTTAGTAATGCAGATATTTGCTAGTCAGATTCCAAAAAGAACTTGAATGCGTTTACGAATTTTCAGAAAAGGAGTTTGTTCCAGAGAATCATCATCTAACAATCCCAAATCTCTCAAAGCTTGTTGACGTTCTGACAATTTTAGAGCAATTTGATCCGCTAAATTTGGCTGTTCTACTAATAATTTTTGTAAATCGTGGCGTTCCACGACAAACAAAATTGTATCGGCGTTAGTTTTCACAGTCGCCGTTCTCGGAGTTCCCAACAGCAAAGAAATTTCCCCGAAAAACTCCCCCTCATGAAGAGTAGCAATATATTGACCAGTTTTTTGAGAAATAACTTCTACAGACCCCGAAAGAATAATATAGAAAGAATCACCTAAGTCATTTTCTTTGCATACAACCTGTTCCGCTGGAAACAGTTGTCGGTAGCCATATTCAATTAATTGTCGCAGTTCTAAATCTGTACATTGTTCAAAGTAAGTGACTCGTCGCAACAACTCCCGCAAAGTCCGAGTTTTTGGAGACTTTGACGCATACTTTTTTTGGTCTGAAACACTACCATTAGATTTTGATTCTGCTAAATTTTGGGCATTGTGCGGAAAAACGTTACCATTAGAAATATCATCTTTCTGATTGTAAAGTAGTTTGGTTAATTCTTGGGGATTTCGCAGCCATAGATCTCGCTGAGGAAAAGGAATTTCGATGTTGCGGTTGCGAAATTCGTAATCAATTAAAAAGTTGACTGCACTTTTGATTGCATCGCTTTCTTGTGGCTGGTCAATCCACACTAAAAGGTCAAAGTTTAAAGCGTTATCTCCAAAACCGCGAAACCATACTTTCGGAGAAGGATGGGACAAAATATTTGATTCCATCCTCGCAGCGACTAAAAGTGCTTCCGTTACCAATACTGGATCAGTTCCGTAAGCAACGCCAACGGGGATGTGCAGGCGGCATCTGGGGTCTCGATAACTCCAGTTGATAATGTTAGTTTCGACAAACTTAATATTTGGTATAATTACAAAAAGACCGTCAATAGTTTTGATAATTGTAGAGCGGATAGAAATATTTTCTACAGTCCCTAATAAACTGTCTATTTCAATAAAGTCTCCAACTCTAATTTGGTGTTCTAAGAGTAAAGTAATACCGCTGATAAAGTTAGTGGCGAGATTTTGCAAGCCAAAGCCAAGACCAATGCCAACAACCCCAGCTATAACGGTTAGAGAAGTGAGATTGATGCCTGCGCCTTGGAGGACAATGATGCAGCCAAAAGTTGTTAAAATATAGCTGATTATGGTGGAAATTGCTTCTTGGCTACCTCGATCTAATCTCATTCTAACTAATAGGCTACGCTTGATTCCTTCACTAAGGAGGCGAGATACAAAGAAGGCAACGATAGCTAAAAGAATTAGTTTGAAAATTGTAGTGATGGAAAGATGAGCATCTCCGATATAAAATAGCGGAGTTGTCATCGCACCCGATAAATTTTCCCATAAATGTTCAGCTCGTATAGTAATTGCATTCATTAAAATGTATAAATTCATCAGAGCACCCTCAAAGTATCGAAAAATTTAAGCAAAAATTGGTTTATGCTTAAGGAGTAAGTTTACAGAACTTAACAAGCTTACCCTACTTGACTTTTATGCAGTGCATCATCAATCGTCGGGCACAATTTTCGGCGAGTCATCGTTACTGGCTACCGGAGTTGAGCGAAACCGAGAATTTTGAGCGGTTTGGCCCAACAGCCCGCGCACCGGGACACGGACACAATTACGTCCTTTACGTTTCGATGATCGGAAAACTTGACGAATACGGCATGGTGCTGAACCTGTCGGATGTCAAGCACGTCATTAAGCGGGAAGTTACCAAGGATCTGGATTTTTCCTACCTTAACGAAGCGTGGCCGGAATTTGAGCAGACTTTGCCAACTACCGAAAACATAGCACGGCAAATTTGGCTGCGGCTAGCTCCTCATTTGCCTCTCAGCAAAATTCAATTGTTTGAACACCCAGAACTTTGGGCCGAATATTTAGGAAATGGAATGGAAGCTTATCTAACTCTGTCTACTCATTTTAGCGCCGCCCACCGGTTAGCTCGTCCAGATTTGAGCTTTGAAGAAAATTCGGAAATTTACGGAAAATGTGCTCGTCCGAACGGTCACGGTCACAACTATCATTTAGAGGTGACTGTGAAAGGGGAAATTGATCCGCGGACTGGGATGATTGCCGATTTGGGAGCTTTACAAAAGGCGATTGATGATTATGTTGTTGAACCTTTCGATCATACTTTTTTAAATAAGGATATTGCTTATTTTGAAAATGTTGTGCCGACGGCGGAAAATATTGCGGTGCGGATTGGGCAATTATTGCGATCGCCTATTCGCGAATTGGGAGCAGAATTGCACAAGATTAAGCTGATTGAAAGTCCCAATAATAGCTGTGAGATTTACGGCGCTGATTTAGAGGAATTGGTGGTTGAACGTCAACAGCCGGAAGCTGTTTTGGTTGGGGTGTAAGTCAGGACACGGCTGGGGTGTAGGTCAGGACACGGGAGTGCCCATTGGTGTCAACTTAAGCCTGAAAGCCCGCCAAGTCCGTCTGTGGGCCCGCCCTGGCGCCAGGGAATGAATTCCCTGTCTAATAGCGAAAGTCCTCGATCGAGGACTAATGAGTTCTTCAGTTTATATCTAAGTTTTCCAACTCACAAAACGGGCATACAGATAAGCAATAATTTCTCCTATGACTGTCCGAAAACCTTCACTGGATTTCCACCATTCTTGGGGATTGTAATCTTGTGGTTCCGCAGCGATAATCCCAACTTTAATTTCTGGATTTAGCACTTCTTGAAAAATGAGCCAACTTCTGCGGGCGTGAGTTCCCAAAGAGTACAGATTAATTGCGTCAACTTTTAAGGATGAAGTAGAAAGCCAATCTCGAAGTGCGATCGCCGAAGCCGCAGTCCGGTATTTGAGGACATTCGTTGCTGGTACTGCTACTATTTTATCCCGATCAAATCCTAGGGCGATACAAGTAGCGGCTGTGAGTTCAGCATAATTTTTATATTCAGCTAAATAGTAGCCTTTACTTAGGGGCAGTCCTGTGGTAATTAGTTTGGTATATTTGCCTTGTTTAAATTCGGCGATCGCACTTACGATCGCATAATCTGGCAACCAGCCTTCGACCACCAAAATATCGGCTTTCAGCGGCGAATTGACCGCCAAAAATGGATGGATACTTTTGACTATTAACATCATTGAAATTATTAATCCAATCATGGCAATTACCCAACCTTCTCTGGTAATTGCCCACATTTCTCGGCGACGTATTAGACGGATTTTCATTGTTCGCTGTTTTGCACAAAAAACCCAGTTATTTTAATTCTTTCGTCGTGTACGCACGGCTGGCCAGAAACCGGGTTTTTGGCAGAATACTTCGTTAAAGCACGCAAAAGCCACAAAAAACCCGGTTTCTTTGGTTTTGATAGGCTCAAATAACTATTGATTTTTGATGTATTCAAAAACGCTTTTGTCACCGATATCCTGGGGGATTGGCTGAAAAAGTTTCCGTACAGCAAATATGATAAACAAAACTGCCCAACTTGCTAACAATAATTGTTTATTTTCTAATGTAAAGAAACCCCAGATGTGTCCGATAATTAATAAAGGAACTCCGGGAGTCAAGAACTTGGTTTCTAAACGATTGAAGCAGAAAGCTTCTTTGAAATAGATGCCATTTAATGCTGCAAACAGAAAACCAATTCCCCATAGAGTTGCTGGATGTTCGTAAACGGCTAAGGCTAGGGGTTCTGTGCTTTGTGTGGCGACAAAAAGTGCTGCTGCGCCTCCGATCGCCCAAAATAGCTGTAACAGTCGGTGTAGCGCAATCATGTAGATATGAATTGTTGCCAAACTAACGCCTAAAGCTATCCAGAAACCAGCAAAAATAGGTGTGATTGCTTGGATGGCGGTTGGGTTGTCGCCCTGTTGGAGTACGAGGGTTGTGCCGATCGCAAAACAAGCAGCGGCCACAGCTAATCCTGTGCGGTAGATTATCACTCCTGTGCGATCGCTTTGAGTAATCGTAAACTCACCAAATTGCCCTTGATAGACTGGGGATTCATCAGGGGATTTCAATAGTTGCATCGTAGCTTCCTCCTATGTATTAGACGCGAATGTACTTCTGTCAAGATATACTTTATTGATAAACCAGTACAACCAGATCTAGTTATGTCTAAATTTGACAAGCCTAAACTTAAAAAGCCTAAATTTGACGATCGCCTAAATAAGAGCAAATCCCTACTTTCAGAAGCAGAGCTTCCTCCGATCGAGCTTGATGAAACTATTATAGCAGGCAGAAGACCAAAACCACTAAATAGCCTAGAGCGGCTGTTGATGGAAATCCCTGAATTTAACTCAATTGAACCGGAAATGCTCACAGGTAGAGATGGAATCATCCATTTTAATATCAAAGAATTCGATCGAAAAATTGCCAAAATATTGCATTCCAAAAATATTGATGTCGGCATTGAAAATCTGGTCAGATATTTAGCATACCTCAAGAAAAATCTGCGATTGCCATGTAATGTCACAGGGAGAGAAGACTTTCCTTGGGAAGAAGAGTATGTGATAGGTGATGGTAGTAAAAAAGAATATCAAAGGCTGAAAAAAACTCAACCTTCTTACACCGATATCTTTGAGATTAAACAGTTTAAGGATTCTGTCCATCATGACGAGGGCATACTTGTAGAGGTAAAGCGTCTCAGTGATCGCAAAGAATTTGTGTTGCCTTTAGTAGATTTAGTAACCAGTGATGAAGATTCTCAGAATAATGAGTTTTTGGATGACTATTCAACGTGGTTTATCAATCATTAATTAAGTCTAATTGTCAGTCCCATAGTCCGGCAGGGAATGAATTCCCTGCCTCAAAGCTAAAGTCCTCTTAAGAGGACTGAAGAACTCATTGATTCCGTTAATTAAATTGAAGTAGCTAAGTGCGATCGCTCTACCTTAGCTAAAGCTTCAACCAAACTGCGAACTACCGCAATCATGGCGATTTCGCTATTGAGTTGACTGACAGCAGAACCGACACCAATACCGGCCGCACCAGCTCCAATAGCTAGGGGTGCGGTGACGTTGGAGATGCCAGAAGCGCAAAGTACGGGGATGGATACGGCGCGAGAAATTTCAAAAGCAGCGGCCAAAGTAGGTGCTGCTTTTTCAATTAATCCGAGGGTACCGGCGTGAACTGGTTGAGCACTGGTACCGCCTTCGGTTTGGATGATATCAGCACCGGCTGCGACTAATTCTATGGCTAATTGCACCTGTTTATCCAGGGTCAAAATATGGGGAACTGTCACAGAAAGAGTGATGTTGGGAAATAGCGATCGCGTTTCGCGAGTTAACTCCAAAACTTCGGCAGCTTCAAAGCGGCGACCTGAAGCGTAGAAAGAGTCAAAGTTACCAATTTCAATCAAATCAGCACCAGCTTCCACGGCTGAGACAAACTTTTCTGGTTCTACTGCCGATACGCAAATTGGCAAATTTGTCAACTTTTTTGCCATAATTACCAAATCGCGATCGGCTGCAATATCAACAAATGTTGCACCGCCGAGATCCGCTGCTTTGACAACAGCCGCAACTCTGGCGGCATCAAAATTATTCAAACCGCTGATAATTTTCAGGGCGCGACCTTGTTCAAATGCGCGCTGCAATTTAGGATTTACAGTCATCGTTACTTTTCCAACTTAGAAAATTTGTTAAAATCATTTTGACACAGACTTGAACACTTTGTGATTTTTAATTCTTAATTAATCCATAAAACAGAAGACCCCCAAAGATGGAGGTCAAGAAATTCCTATTTACGATCGCACAGGTGAAAGAAACCTGTCCCTGCAAAACGCTCACAGCAAAAACACGAAATCAGGATTAGTAGTCAGTGCGAACAGCGGGGTCGCGATCTCTAGTAGTATAGGCGACTGTTTCTGGGCGCTTACGTGGCATCAAACCGAATAAACCCGACAAACCGAGCAATCCCAGCCATCCCCAGTCAAAATCGCGATCGGCATCGGCACGGTAAACATCCGATCGAGGAGTTGTCGTAGTGGTAGTGCTGTTAGTACCAGGAGCTGTATTTGTCTGAGCAGAAGCAGGCAAGTTAGCGGGTACAATTGCTAAACCAGCAGCGATAATTCCTGCACCGATAGCTTTGGATAAATCAGAACGTTTCATAAGTAAAATGCTCTCTGTTGGCAAAATCTTTAACTCTCACAACTATATCGATCGCCAATTCAAGTTAAATCCACCTGTAGCAGTAAACTTTGCTCAATTCCAGCTATCACTATAGATTGAGATCAAACTTTACCCGCGATCGATCTTCTAGCTTTCCTTCTGCGGTACACTCAGATCTTGCACCTACAACAGTTGCAGATCGATCGACGGAGATAAAAACTTTTGGGCATAGAGCTACGCAGCTACGTCTTTCTAGACAATTTACAGCCACAGCACGCAGCATACATCGGCACAATCGCCGCTGGATTCTTGCCACTACCGGGGGATGCGTCGCTGTGGATCGAAATTTCCCCCGGCATCGAAATTAACCGAATTACCGATGTCGCCCTCAAATCCGCCTCTGTGCGCCCTGGAGTGCAGATAGTCGAACGTTTGTACGGGCTTCTGGAAGTGCATTCGGGCCAGCAGGGGGAAACCAGGGCTGCGGGGAAAGCGATTTTAGAATTCATGGGAGTTCGTAAAGAAGAATGTATTAAACCGCGAGTTATTTCGAGCCAAATTATTCGCAACATCGACCCCCACCAAACGCAATTAATCAACCGCAGTCGTCGCGGACAGTTGCTGTTGGCGGGACAAACGCTTTATGTCTTAGAAGTAGAGCCGGCGGCCTATGCAGCACTAGCGGCAAATGAAGCCGAAAAGGGCGCATCTATTAATATCTTAGAGGTTCAGGCTGTAGGTAGTTTTGGAAGGCTTTACCTCGGCGGAGCAGAACAAGATATCATGGCTGGTTCCCAGGCGGCGATTGCGGCAATTGAAAGTGTGGCAGGTCGCGAAAATCCAGCAATTTTAGGGCGCAAGGAATAGCTATTTAAGGAGACGGAATTATGGCAAATAAAGAGCATTTAGCGCTGCTGAAACGAGGTGCTGTCACATGGATTGAATGGAGAAATCTTCACCCAAATATTGAACCAGATCTTAGTGAAGCTAACCTGGCCGAAGCTAATCTCAGAGGTGCGAATCTTGGGCGGTCAAACCTGTTCAAAATCGATTTGTTTAAGGCTAAATTGATTGCAGCTAATTTGGCTGAAGCTAATCTCAGTCTGGCAAATTTGGCAGGTACTCAACTGCTGGAAGCTAATTTAGTTAAAGCGAATTTAACTGGAACTAATCTCCAGGAAGCTGACCTCCGAGGAGCAGACTTGAGCTTTGCAAATTTGATTGGGGCGGACATGAGTGGTGCTAATCTTGAGCAGACAGATTTAGCTGATGCTAGCTTAATCGGTACGGTGATGTGTCGTGTTAATGCGATCGGGGCTAACTTCAATAATGCTAATCTCAGTCAAGCCAATCTCTCTCAAGCACAGTTGATTGAGGCGCATTTTTATGTTGGTAATTTCTATAAAGCTAATCTCACGGAAGCTCACCTAACTGGAGCTTATCTTTTTCGAGCAAATCTGAGTTTTTCCCAGTTGATAGGGGCTGATTTGCGTTGGGCTAATCTCGGCAAAGCTGACTTGAGAGGAGCGAATTTGACGGACGCAAATCTCAGAGGGGCAAATTTGACGGGGGCGAATCTGGCTGAAGCTAATTTGACAAGAACAATGATGCCTGATGGCAGTGTTTTGCCATAAGTTATTGGTTATTGGTTATCAAAAATATAGCAGTCGCTAAGACTATACGGTCACTGAGCGAAGTCGAAGTGTCCACTCAAAAATATAGCAGTCGCTAAGACTATACGGTCACTGAGC
>REAP01000166.1 GCA_004294385.1 Oscillatoriales cyanobacterium
TGCCTGTTCTGAAGACATAACTATAGCAGACAAGATGCCCGCTCCACAAAAATATTTATCTCTTGTGGAACAGGCATCTTGCCTGTTCTGAAGACATAACTATAGCAGGCAAGATGCCCGCTCCACAAAGATATTTGTCTGTTGTGGAACAGGCATCTTGCCTGTTCTGAAGACATAATTATAGCAGGCAAGATGCCCGCTCCACAAAGATATTTATCTGTTGTGGAACAGGCATCTTGCCTGTTCTGAAGACATAATTATAGCAGGCAAGATGCCCGCTCCACAAAGATATTTGTCTGTTGTGGAACAGGCATCTTGCCTGTTCTGAAATGAGGTGCAAGCTATCTATATTAACCGAAACGGCCTTGAATGTAATCCCTCGTACTCGCATTAGTTGCAGAAGTAAAAATCCGGCTTGTCGGCCCGAACTCAACCATGCGTCCGATGCGACTTTCATCAGTATTAAAAAATGCCGTGTAATCAGAAACACGAGCCGCCTGCTGCATATTGTGCGTCACAATTACCACAGTTAACTGTTGGCGCAAAGTCTGAAATAACTCCTCAATCTTCATCGTAGAAATCGGATCTAGAGCAGAACAAGGTTCATCCATTAGCAAAATTTTGGGCTTCACAGCCAAAGCGCGAGCAATACAAAGCCGCTGCTGCTGTCCACCGGAAATCCCCTGGGCAGACTTATTTAAACTATCTTTTACTTCATCCCAAAGCGCCGCGCTTTTCAGGGCCGATTCCACCACTTCATCTAATTCTGCTTTACTCTTTTTGCCAAAAATTCTGACTCCGTAAGCAATATTATCGTAGATGCTTAGGGGAAAAGGATTAGGTCTTTGAAACACCATGCCAATTTGGCGGCGCAGACTATTTATATTCACTTTTGGACTGTAAATATCCTGTCCAAAAAACTCAACCCTTCCTTTGACGATAACTTTTCCTTCCAATTCCCCAATGCGGTTGAGAGCTTTGAGAAAAGTTGATTTGCCACAACCTGAAGGCCCAATAATCGCTGTGACTTGTGGGTGAGGAATATTCATCGACAAATTTTCCAGAACTTTGTGAGTTCCGTAATAAAAACTCAAGTCCTGAACTCGCAATGCGGGCATTGCATTCGGGTCAATTTCAGGAGTTGCATCTTCTGGAAACTGATCTGTATATTTTTCGTCTTTCAAGTTAGTTTCAGGTTTCATTATTTGCCTAGTTATAGTGTTAACACTTGACTATGTGACTATTTGATTCAATTGAGTTATTGATTTATCGATTTTGCAAGCGTTTGCGAGTGACTGCGCGGGATGCGACGCTAGCAATCAAAACCATCCCCAAAAGAACAGAGGCAGCAGTCCATGCTAATTCGTTTTGTTCCTTGTAAGGAGAACTAGCATAACTGTATATTAATACTGACATCGAAGGAGTCGGAGTCAGTAGTGTCCCTGGAATTTCTTGGAGTTTGGAGATAGTTTCTGCGCCAATGGGAGACTGAGTTATTTCTCCCAATTTTTCAATTAAAGGAGGCCAAAATTGGCTGGACAAGGCAGTTACGATTAGCGGTGCGGTTTCGCCGGCGGCGCGAGAAGCGGCGAGTAAAACCCCTGTGGTAATTGTCGGGAGTGCGGCGGGAATGATAATCTTAAAGATAGTTTGAAAGCGTCCTGCTCCCAAACCTCCCGAAGCGAGACGGTAAGAAGTAGGGACTAGCTTTAATGCTTGTTCTGTTGTCAGCGCGACAACTGGAAGCATGATAATACCCAGAGCAATACCTCCAGCTAATCCTGAAAATACTTTGGTAGTAACGACAATTAAAGCGTAGGTAAAGACGCCCACAACGATCGAGGGAACGCTGCTGAGAATGACGGTGATAAAGCGGATGATATTTGCGATCGCTTTATTTTCTCTACCAAACTCTGACAGAAATATTCCCGTCATTATGCCGATAGGCACGCTAAATAACGTAGCAATTCCTACCATTAAAGCAGTGCCAAGAATCGCATTAGCAAAGCCGTTTGGCTGGTCTTCAACTCCGACTGGTGCTGGCAGAGAGACTAAAACTTCCCAGCTCAAATGTGTTAATCCTTCCCCCAGGATTTTGTATAAAATAGCAAACAAAGGTAGCAGAGCCAAGGCTGTGAGAGCAAAGGAAATAACAGTCATTCCCTGGCTAAAAAAACTTCTGCCTAGGGACAGGGGGTTATAAATTTCTGCATCAAGGATAGTTTCTGTGTTTTTTGCTTGAGTCATATTTAATTCTTAGCTCCCTTGACACCGATTAGCTGAACAAACAAGACTGCGACTGCATTCACCAATAGGGTGATGACAAATAGAATTAGAGCTAAATACATTAAAGAGCCGATGTGTAGAGGCTCTTGAGCTTCCCGAAATTGGCTGGCTAAAACAGCGGGGATTGAGTAGGCGGGGGCGAGGATAGATGGATTGATTTGAATGGAGTTACCAATTACCATTGTCACTGCCATTGTTTCGCCTAAAGCGCGTCCCAATGCCAAGATGGTTGCTCCGATAATTCCTGAACTTGCTGCTGGTAATAGCAGCTTAAAAATTGTTTCCCAACGGGTGGCACCGAGGGACATGGAAGCACTTCGCAAATCTACTGGAACGGACATCAACACGTCGCGGCTGATGGCGGCTACTGTTGGCAAAATCATAATTGATAACAGTATGCCAGCGGGTAACATTCCGGGCCCCAAGGGTTCGCTGCTGAACAGGGGAAACCAACTGAAATTGTTAAATAGTGATTGCTGTAAAGGTAGCAGAAAGGGAATGAGAACAAAGATTCCCCAAAGTCCAACGATGACGCTGGGAATAGCTGAGATTAATTCAACCATGAATCCCAAGGGCGATCGCACCCAAGCTGGCAAAAAGTTCTCGCTAGTAACTATAGCAACTGAAAGTCCTAGGGGAAGTGCGATGATTATGGCGATCGCAGAACTAATTACAGTACCGTAAATAAACGGCAAAGCCCCAAACTGTGACTCCTGGATATCCCACTTGGGATTCCACAAGAATGAGAGTCCAAATTGGCTAACAGCCGGCCAAGCGTCTTTAAAAATTATGGCACTCATCCAGAACAGAGTGCCCGCTGTCGCTATAGCAAAACCCCATACAAATATGGTAAATGCTGACTCCATCCACAAACCTTCACCCTTAGTATCAGTTAAGTCTACTTCTGTAGTCTTTGCTGTCTGCTGGTTTGTAAATTTTTCCGGTTGCTTGGCAAAATTGGTCATACCCTAAGTTACTGCGTAAACAGTGAAATATTTGCTTGATGGACGAGTAATTATAGTAGATATCTTGTAAGGTGCACGGAAGCGCACCTTACCCCTGAAATTTTATGAGTTTTGAGTCATATTTATTTAACTCATCACTCTCTGAGATTGCCCTAATTAACCTTTGGCAACCACACTTTGATTGACTGTTTGAATTACCTTTTGAGCTGTAGCCGAAGGAATTGTAGTAAACTCTAGCTGTTTGTTGATACCTTGGCCTGTAGTCATCACCCAATTAACCATCTTTTTAATAGCATCAGCTTTCGCAGCAGGATACTCTTTGTAGATTAACAACCAAGTTAAGCCAACAATCGGATAACCGTCGTTAGGATTTCCTTCTACTAAGCGGAAGTCTGCTGGGAATGTTTCCCCTACAAAAGCCTTCTCTGCTTCTGCCAAGTTAGCATCTACAAACCGACCAGCTTTATTTTGAATGAATGCTGTTTGGAGCTTGTTTTGCCGAGCGTAAGTATCTTGAACGTAGCCGATCGCACCTGCTGTTTGTCTGACCAAACCTGCTACCCCAGCGTTTCCTTGACCGCTGACAGGGCTTCCGGGCCAAGTAGGTTGAGCGACACCTTTGATGGTGCTGCCGATCGCCTGTAAGTGGTTAGCAAAAATAAAGGTTGTACCGCTGCTGTCTGCTCGTACAGCTACTCGAATTGCAGTATTTGGCAAGTTTTTAGCTTGTCCAGAAATACCTGCTATTTTCGCATCGTTCCAGCGGGTAATTTTGCCTTCAAAGATGCCTTTCATCGCATCGGAATTCAACCGTAGATTGTTCACCCCAGGCAAGTTGTAAACAACTGCAACAGCGCCACCAGCCGTGGGAACTGCAATAACGCCTCGTTTTACCTCAGCTATTTGTGCAGAAGTCATCAGCGCGTCGCTACCTGCGAAATCAACAGTGCCTGAAATTAATGCTTTGATGCCAGCACCACTGCCTGTTCCTTCGTAGTTTACAGTAATTTGATTTGCACTTCTCATCTGAGAGAAGTAGCGATCGTAAAGAGGTTTAGGAAAAGTGGCTCCCGAACCGTTGAGTGTAACGGCTGCTACAGCAGAACTAATCAACGAGAGCGAAAATGCTGCTGCTGCTAGTGTAACGATAAAGGCGCGTCGCCAACGTCCTGTGAAAAAAAACATACTCCTCCTCCTTAATACCAAACTTTGGGGAATCCCCTCCATAGGATAGACCGAAACATACGAGTCAGGGCTGGATAAATAATAAGCTTGCTTTAAATTTTGGTTAAATTTAGATTAAATTTTTGACAATTGGCTATTGCGAGAGTTATTAAAAAAAAATTCACAATTGATACCATAGGCACCAGGCTAGGATTCTTGAAGAAATTGGGGATTGACTCCGATCGCTGGTAAATCGCTTAAACCCTTGCCCGCAATAGCATCTATCCATTTTTTAATTCCCTGTTCAACTATGGCATCCACACCTCAACATCTGCTATTAAAGATGGGAACAACTTAGGAAAGTGCGATCGCCACTTCATAATTCTTACCGTTTTTCTGAACTTTAAATGTTTGGCATGACTGCAAAAAATTAATCACCTTGCTACCCAAATTCAGCGATTGCAGTTTTTTAGTAAGTGGTTGATTATATAACTTATTAAATTCGCTAGCCACCTGGTTAATCGGAATATAACTACCGGGAGATTGAGCCGTTAATCCTCTGATAATTTTGGCTACAGAAGTTTCCAAGGTAGCATAGGCCTGAGCTTTGGAAGCAGCCGATTTTTGCCCAACCATCGCCACTTGATGTTTTTGCCCGCTGGATTTCACTTGAAAAACTGTAGATCTCGACTGCAAATATTTTAGCAAGCTGGAATTTTTACCCAAAAAACCTTTCACAATTACATCGGCATTAGATTTATATTTATCCAAAAAATCTTTCTTAATTCTCACCAGACTAACAGTATTCTCGTGCAACTCATTTTTGGCAGATTCAATTATTTTTATAATTTTAATTTGGAAAACATCCAGAGAATCAATAGTAGGGGAATTGACAACAGGAACGATTTCTATATCCGGTTTTTGGGCAACATTTTGCTCGACAACAACCGTCGCCAAAGGCGCTTCCGACACGGTAGAAACTTGCGGTTGTGCTGACTCCGCAACTGTTACTGCATGAGAATTCACAGAATTAAAAGCAATAGTATGGCGCTCTTTAAAAAACTGAGCTACCCTCGAAAATCGAGCAATCCGCTCGTCAATAGATTTATGTTCAGCCTGTAAAAACTCTGCAACTTGATTAGCCAATTCTTCAAAACTAGGGATTTCCATTTCCCTCTCACAAGAATAGTGCTTGCTCTCACCATTCTGACAGTTTTCTACAGACAACACAGCATTTTTTCGTCGCACCCGAAACACAGTCAATCCCTGATTTTGCAACTGATTGCAAAGATGATTTAACAAACCATCCGAAGAACAGACAAAAACTTGTTTGACATCCCGATATCGGTATAAAATAGCAGCCCCAAAGGCAATCATTTTACCATCAGCACTATTAGAACCGCCCGGAACGTGAATCAGTTCGTAACCGCGATCGTAAAGTTCAGCATCCAACTTGCCGATACTTGGGTTTTTCCAGTTAGCAAAAGCAATTTTAACTTGCAGAGGATAGACGCACAAACTCGCTAAAAATTGTTCTGTATTAACCTTAAGTTTCAGATTTTCCGCATCCAACAGCAAAATCGCAATCCCGCCGGAATCTGTAGTGCTTACAGAGGTGATTTCCTGCGGGATAGCTGCGCTTAATTCACTTTCGGTGAATTGGCGACTGAAAGACTGCGGGTCAGGCGGCTCAAAGAATTGTTTGCGGCAAGCCTTGCACAGATACCGCTGGCGACCGTTGGGACGGCCGTTTTTACGGAGTTGGTCAGATTCGCATTGAGGACATTTCATGTAACCATTATTGCAGCCTGCTCCCGAACTCAACAAGGCATTACCTATCTTCTTCTTCCTCTTCCTACCCTGCGGGAACGGCTTCGCCGAACGCGCCCTTCGCGTCTTCGCGGTTCGTTAAATAGATATTCTTTGAGCGGTTCAAGAGTAACTTGTGGCAGTCGATCGCCCCATAATAGTAAAAGAAACTTAACAATTATTAAAAAAAATGGCTAGAGACTTGCGGGGATTCCTCAAACTACTCGAAGAACGGGGACAACTGCGCCGGATTAGCGCTTTAGTCGATTCCGACTTAGAAATTGCCGAAATTTCCAACCAGATGCTGCAAAAAGGCGGCCCTGGACTTTTGTTTGAAAACGTCAAAGGGGCAGAATTCCCCGTAGCAATCAACCTGTTGGGCACGGAACAGCGGGTTTGCTGGGCGCTGAACATGGAAAAGCCGATCGAACTTGAAGAACTCGGCAAAAAATTAGGTATGCTACAACAGCCCAAACCGCCGAAAAAGATTTCCCAAGCGATCGAATTCGGCAAAGTGCTGTTTGACGTGGTGAAAGCCAAACCAGGGCGCGACTTTTTCCCAGCTTGTCAGCAAGTAGTGTTTGAGGGAGAAGGGCTGGATTTGAACAAAATCCCGATGATTCGCCCCTATCCGGGAGATGCGGGCAAAATTATCACCCTCGGTTTGGTAATTACCAAGGATTGCGAAACCGGGACGCCGAATGTGGGCGTTTATCGCTTACAGTTGCAGTCAAAAAACACGATGACTGTACACTGGTTATCGGTGCGAGGGGGCGCGCGGCACTTGCGGAAAGCTGCACAGGCTGGTAAAAAGTTGGAAGTTGCGATCGCCCTGGGAGTCGATCCTTTAATCATCCTAGCCGCAGCAACGCCAATTCCGGTAGATTTATCGGAATGGTTATTTGCCGGACTTTACGGCGGTTCCGGCGTGCAATTGGCGAAGTGCAAAACCGTAGATTTGGAAGTACCGGCGGACTCAGAAATCGTGTTAGAAGGAACGATTACCCCCGGTGAAGTTTTACCCGACGGGCCCTTCGGCGACCACATGGGTTATTACGGCGGTGTGGAAGATTCGCCACTGGTGCGATTCAATTGCATGACACACCGCAAAGACCCGATTTATCTGACTACATTTAGCGGGCGGCCACCGAAAGAAGAAGCAATGATGGCGATCGCGCTAAATCGCATTTATACCCCTATTTTGCGGCAGCAAGTATCGGAAATTGTCGATTTCTTCTTACCAATGGAAGCCCTGAGTTACAAAGCCGCAATTATCTCCATTGATAAAGCATATCCCGGTCAAGCGCGAAGGGCTGCTTTAGCATTTTGGAGTGCATTGCCGCAGTTTACTTACACTAAGTTTGTGATTGTTGTCGATAAAAGTATCAACATTCGCGACCCGCGTCAAGTAGTGTGGGCAATTAGTTCTAAAGTCGATCCAGTTCGAGATGTATTTATTCTGCCGAATACGCCTTTTGATACGTTAGATTTTGCCAGTGAAAAGATTGGTTTGGGAGGCAGAATGGGGATTGATGCTACTACGAAGATGCCGCCGGAAACTGATCACGAATGGGGTAAACCTTTGGAATCCGATCCTGATATGACGGCGATGGTTCAGCGGCGTTGGGCTGAGTATGGTTTGGCTGATTTGAATTTGGGAGAAGTCGATCCGAATTTGTTTGGATATGAGATGAAGTAGGGGAAGAAACCGTAAAGTTCGAGATATCGCACTATCCTCGATCGATGTAGGGGCGGGTTTTTCCAACCATTTATGATACAAATCGACAATCTCAAAAACCCGCCCCCACCCAACGACAAATCGCAATCTACCTCTTTTTAATGCGATCGAGACTTATGCACTCCGACAGAGAAACCGGGTTTTTACCGAGTCTTGGCGCTGTCACGAAGTCTTATCGAAAAAACCCGGTTTCTGGCCACTTTTCGCGATCGAGACTTATGCACTCCGACAGAGAAACCGGGTTTTTACCGAATCTGTGGACTGTAGCGAAGTATTCCCGCAAAAACCCGGTTTCTGACCACCCGTGCGTCCAGTTACTGTTCCAAAATCTCAACTAAATCCTCGATCGCAATATCGCCCTCCGACCTGAGAAATCAAGGGCGATCGCCTTTCATTCACCACCCACAAAAGTGGGAAGGATTTTCCTAGGATACCAAAAGAACCGACTTATCGCGATCGACTTCAATCTTGGCATCTAATTCGCCACCTCCCCAACTGTCAGTCGCCCGTTTCACCCGTCGCCGTGATGCCGATAATTCAAATTACTAGCAAAATACAGACTCAACAACTCCTGACTTTAGTTGACCGTCAACAAGCCACCCTAGCCGCGCCCCCTCAAGCCGATCGGCTTCTTTGTGAAGTCCGAGCCAAAAAGTCTTAAAATATACAATAGACATGGCGACTTTCATGAAAGCTCGTGCAGTTTCTCTAGTCTCAGGTTTGTTCACGTTATCTACAGCCAGTTACGAGGAGAGTTAACCACCCGTGCTCCAACGCATCAAACAAGACTTAAAAAACGACCTGATCGCAGGTCTTTTGGTAGTGATACCCTTGGCTACAACCATCTGGCTGACAATCACTGTCGCCAGTTGGGTGATTAATTTTCTCACCAAAATTCCCAAGCAAATTAACCCTTTTGACGGACTCAACCCGATTTTGGTGAATTTGCTGAATCTCTTGGTAGGGTTGGCTGTACCCCTGCTGAGCATTACGATTATTGGTCTGATGGCCCGCAATATCTTCGGGAAGTGGTTGTTGGACTTGGGTGAACGTCTATTACAGGCAATTCCCCTAGCGGGCTCTGTTTACAAAACCCTCAAACAACTACTAGGAACTATCCTCAAGTCGGATGACAAATTTCGCCGTGTGGTTTTGGTAGAGTATCCCCGGCGCGGAATCTGGACTTTGGCTTTTGTGACTGGTACGATCGAGAGTAATGATATTCCACCTCATCTTTCTGGCGAAAGTCCGATCGGCATTTTCATCCCCACTACTCCCAATCCCACCACCGGATGGTATGCTATTGTCCCGGAAGCAGATTTGGTTAATCTTTCAATGTCGATCGAAGATGCGTTTAAAGTCATCATCTCCGGCGGCATCGTCAACCCCAGCAACTCAGCTATAGTAACGGCCCAAAACACCAAGGGGACAAAACTTGAACCCCTAATGCCCGATGCCAGATATCATCCTGTTCCAGTGGAAGAAGAGTGAAGTAACACATCATCAAATCTTGTAAAAAACCTGCCCACACGGAAATCGTGACTGAAGGTGGGTTTTTTAGTAGTTTTTCTGCTAAAGTCCAAGTCTATGCTATTAATTAGCCCCTAGCAATCTCGGCAATTCCTAAATTCCTAAACTCCCAATTCCTATTTAAAAAATATGAAAAAAGCCCGCGAAACCGCACGCGAACTCGCACTCCTCGGCATCAGCCAACTCCCATCTAATCCAGAACTCTTAGAAGCCAAGAAACTGCAAGATGTCGTCCTCGCCGCCATCCGCACTCTGACAACAGAAGTTCAAGAATCTCTAGAAACCGCAGCCTCGGAAGTCCAACGTGGTAGCGACAAACTCCTCTCCAGCGAAATCCGCGCCGCAGACTTGGAAAGCGCTAGGGCGATGGTGCGCGAAGCTGTGGAACTTACACAAACGGCGATTAACCGTCTGGGTTCAGCTATGGAGTTTCCAGAAATCATTCAGCTAGCTAACCAGCAAGATGTCCGCACCTATGCTTTGCAAATTCTGGCAAAAGTCAGCGCTAACCGCCCTGAAATTGATGAATTGCTGAAAGAAGCTCTCGTGGATTGGCAAATAGAACGTTTGCCTAGGATCGATCGAGATATTATGAGAATTGCGATCGCTGAAATTCTATTTCTCGGCTTACCCGAACAAGTCGGGGTCAATGAAGCTGTCCAATTGGCAAAACGCTACAGTGGCGAGGAAGGATATCGATTCATCAACGGAGTTTTACGCCGAGTTGTCGATCGCATTAATGCACAACCAGTTAGTCATTAGTCATTGGTTATTGGTTATTGGTTATTGGTTATTGGTTATTGGTTATTGGTTATTGGTTATTGGTTATTGGTTATTGGTTATTGGTTATTGGTTATTGGTTAATAGCCGGCAAATAACAACTAACAACTGTCAAACAACAACCAACAAACAACAACCAACAAATAACTGATAACAAATAACTGATAACAAATAACTGATAACAACTAACTGATAACAACTAACAATATTCCCAATTCCCCATTCCCAATTCCCCATTCCCAATTCCCAATTCCCTATTCCCATTTTAATTTTATGGTTTTTAATTGGTTTCGTCGTCAGTACAGCGAAAGCGGATCTTCTGAACAAGAAAATACTCCCGAACAGCCCCAAGAAGAGTCACCAACAGAATCCGCGCCCGTTGAGCCTCAAACAGATGCAGCAGCAGATCCAAGTTCCCCCGCTGTAGCAGAGGATTATTTGAATTGGGCGAAAGCTGCTTATAAAAATATTCAAAAACAGCAAAAACCTGAAACAGAAATTACCGAGACACCAGCAATTGAGGTTCCAACAGCCGAAACAGATCTTCCTGAATTAGCTGCTGTTGAAGCAATTGATGCGATCGCAATTCCTGAACCCATAGCACAAGTTGTTACAGAAACATCGGAAATTTCTGAACCAGAAATTGTTGAAGCAACCGATGCAGAAACTACAGAAATTCTTGAACCGATAACTCAACAATTAGAAGTTTCCACAGAAACTACAGAAATTGCAGAACCTGCAATCTCAGTTGCCGATTCCGCATCGATGAAATCAGACGAAGAGCCGACTGTGACAGAGGTTGAAGCTGAATCAACAGAAGCGCTACCGTTTTGGGCAAGAGCTCAAGCCGATCGCCTAGAACGCATCGAACGCCTCAAAGAAACCGCGATCGAAGAACCAGAGGTAATCGCAGCAGCAGCCGCTAGAGCCGCAATTATCGAAGAAATTCCCGGTTTTGCCTTTGACGAAGGCTTCCTGTGGTCATCAGAAATCCTCGCCAGTCAAGGCCGCCGCCCGGATCAAGTATCCGTCGAAGAAATCACCTGGTTGCAAAAGCTGCGAAAAGGTTTAGAAAGAACCCGTCGTAGCTTAATTAATCGACTTAAGGCGATCGTTGGTCAAGGCCCGCTCAATCAAGACGCCGTAGCAGAAATTGAGACTTTACTGCTACAAGCCGATGTGGGAGTCGCAGCCACCGACATCATTATTAGTCGTCTCCAAGCCAGACTCAGAGAAGAAGTCCTACCGCCAGAAGAGGCCTTAGCCTACCTCAAAACCATTTTGCGCGACATCCTGGATGCACCTTGTTCCGAAAGTGCGATCGGTAATCCCGCCTACAGCCTGACTTTTGCCCCAGAAAAAGACACCTTTAATATCTGGTTGATTGTAGGAGTTAATGGCGCAGGAAAAACAACGACGATCGGCAAACTTGCCCACATAGCCCAAAAATCAGGCTACAAAACTCTAATTGGTGCCGCCGATACTTTCCGGGCCGCCGCCGTCGAACAAGTTAAAGTTTGGGGTGCACGCAGTGGTGTCGAAATTATTGCCAATCCAGGGAAAAATACCGATCCCGCTGCTGTAGTGTTTGATGCGATCACTGCGGCCCAAGCCAGAGGTACAGAACTCCTGATCGTAGACACCGCCGGCCGTCTGCAAAACAAAAAAAACCTGATGGACGAACTCAGCAAAATCCGGCGCATTATAGACAAAAAAGCACCTGGTGCTACCGTAGAATCTCTACTGGTTTTGGATGCAACACTGGGTCAAAATGGTTTGCGACAGGCCGAAGTTTTCGCAGAAGCCGCAAAATTAAGTGGAGTAGTCTTGACAAAACTCGACGGATCTGCTAAAGGTGGTGTTGCTCTAGCAGTGGTGCAGCAATTAGGGCTACCGATCCGCTTTATCGGAGTCGGAGAAAGCATCGAAGACCTACGACCGTTTTCTAGTTACGAATTTGTTGAAGCTTTGCTCGATTTTAGATTCTAGATTTTTGATTTTTTGATTGAGAGGTATAGCAGTCGCCAAGGCGAAGAAGGTCATTGAACCCTTCGACTCCGCTCAGGGAACGATCGCATAAATACCTTAACCACCTTGGCGGTTGCTATATCTTTAACTCTCCCAAGTTTTGGGTGGGAGACACGCGATCGCAATCTCAGGACTAAGATCAATTAACATCCTTGAATCTAAAATCTTATCCAAAATCTAAAATCCAAAATTTGCCAGCCCCTGGATTCATCCGTGGGAACAATCTAAAATCCAAAATCCAAAATCCAAAATTGAATGACTGCTGTGCCTTTCCCTCGCCCCTCACCTCAACCTGCTGACCGCCTTTCTGGTCGCAATTCCCTCGACGTGACACCAGTCTTCGCGCTCAAAGAACTGGTGGCGCGCTTGCACCGATATCAGCATAATGTTCAAGATATGTTGAGTTCCCTGGGATTTGCCCTGCGGACTTTTAATAATCTCAATCAATTTTTGGAGTTGGTTCCTTTAGTCGCCACTCGCATTACTGACGCTGAGGGAGGAGCTTTGGTGCTGTTCAAGCCCAATGGTCAAGTCAGATTTCAGCAGTTGCATTGTCAAGCCGGACAGCAGTGTCAAGATATGCGAAAAGCCCTGGAAATTGCCACGAAGCAAGTGACGACTGGTGTGGGAACGGGTGCAGATTTTATGTCGGGAAACTCCGGGCAAACTTCTAATCTTGATATTCAAGTTAGTCGCTTTTTGGGCCCGGATGTTCACTTGTTTGGTGCGCCCATTTTACTGAATAATTTGGAACGGGGACGGCTTTATGTTTTTAGCAGTGATCCGCAGTATTTGTTCACGCCTGGGAGACAGAAATTAGTCCGATTGGTAGCGGATCAAACCGCAGTTGCGATCGCCAAAGATGAGCTGAATGCTAAGTTGGCAGAAAAAGAGCGCTTAGACAGAGAGTTAGAAATTGGTGCTGAAATTCAAGTGCGACTGCTACCCCGTAGTTGCCCGAAAATTCCAGGTCTGGATGTGGCCGCCCGTTGTCAACCAGCTAGCAGAGTTGGTGGAGATTATTATGATTTTATTCCCGCCGACTATGACCCTATAGGTAAGGAAGATGAGGGAGAACACCCCTCATCCCTAATCAAAAATCTCAAGTCAAAAATTGACAAGGGTCGCTGGAGCATTGTGATTGGTGATGTGATGGGCAAAGGTGTCCCGGCCGGTCTGTTGATGACGATGACACGGGGTATGCTGCGGGCAGAGGTTTTGAACCGTCACTCGCCTGCAAGGATTTTGCAACATTTAAACCGGGTAATGCACGCGGATTTGGAAAATTCCCACCGTTTTGTGACTCTGTTTTATTCGGAGTATGACCCAAAAACGCGCATTCTTTCTTACAGTAATGCTGCTCACCACCCGCCTTTGCTTTGGCAAGCTGCAACTAATTCTATTGAGCGGTTGGATACTCTAGAAGGGATGCTGATTGGCTTGGATGCAGATTCGCGCTACCAAGAGGCACAGGTAAAATTGCAGCCGGGAGATACTATTATTTACTACACCGATGGTTTTACAGATGCTGCAAATCAAGTAGGCGATCGTTTTGATGAGGACAGTTTGACTGAGGCTTTTCAGTGGGCTTGTCAAAATTATCAGAATTCTGAAGAAATTTTGAACTATTTGTTCGATCGTGTTCACCAGTTTATCGGCTTCGGCAACCAGAATGGAGATGACATGACACTGGTTGTGTTGAGAGTCCTAACTGAGCTAGTACCTAGCTAGCGATTAAATAGACAAGGTGGTACACTTGTAGACAAATACGATGTACCATTTTGTTCAAACCCTGGGCGATTCCCAAAAAAGCTTGGATTGTTAGTAAAGACACTCGCTTTCGCTGGGATGTTTCTCTTAAGTTACTAGCCAAATCCACCCTGTCGGGCGATCGGTGAAATCCAGTTCGGTGAAATCCAGTGTTGAGGTCGAACAATGCTTTTATCCATCAAAACAAAGTTAAAGCTAAACAAGAGTCAGACAACAGTCATGAGCAAACACGCTGGAATAGCTCGGTTTACTTATAACTGGGGATTGGCTACTTGGAGCAACCTTTATCAAGATGGATTGAAGCCCAATAAATACTTACTCAAAAAGTTCTTCAACAACCATGTAAAACCTGAGTTTACATGGATTAAAGAATCGGGAATTTGCCAGAAGATAACTCAATATGCTTTTGACAATCTAGGGGATGCTTTCACTCGGTTCTTCTTGAAAAAAGGTGAATATCCCAAATTCAAGAAGAAGGGGCATCATGATTCCTTCACTATTGATGCAGGCGGTAAGCCAATACCTGTGGGCGGTACATCTATAAAATTGCCGACAATTGGTTGGGTAAAAACCCACGAAGGATTACCTCACACTACCTGCAAATCAATTACTATTTCACGTACAGCCGACAGTTGGTTTATGGCTTTTGCCTACGAACAGGAACATGAACCAACTGTAAAGCAATATGATGTCGTGGGTGTTGACTTGGGAGTTAAAGAGTTGGCAACCCTTTCAACAGGAGTTGTTTTCCCTAACCCAAAGCATTACAAAACGCATCTCAGTAAGTTGCGTAGGCTGTCAAAAGAGTTATCGAGAAAGACGAAAGGTTCCAGCAATAGATTTAAAGCGAAACAAAGGTTAGCAAAACATCATGCTAAGGTAGCGAATCTCAGAAAAAATACTCTCCATCAAATTACTACTTACTTAGGCAAAAACCACGCAACGATAGTAGTAGAAAATTTAAATGTTTCGGGGATGCTGTCGAATCACAAACTAGCTCAAGTTATCGCTGACTGTGGATTCTATGAATTCAAACGTCAACTGGAATACAAAGCTCAAAAATTTGGCTGTGAAATAATCATTGCTGACCGCTGGTTCCCATCGAGCAAGACTTGTTCAAACTGCGGACATATTCAAGATATGCCCCTAAAAGAAAGAACCTACGACTGTGAAAGTTGTGGTCATTCGATGGACAGGGATTTGAACGCAGCA
>REAP01000167.1 GCA_004294385.1 Oscillatoriales cyanobacterium
ATTGTCAGCAACAGGCAAGATGCCTGTTCCACAAAGAGTACATTTCTTGTGGGATGGGCATCCTGCCCGTCAGCAACAGGCAAGATGCCTGTTCCACAAAGAGTACATTTCTTGTGGGATGGGCATCCTGCCCGTCCATAAAAGGCTTGTTGAGAATGGTGCAACATCTCAGATTCAACCAAATATTTTGGCAATTTGAGCCGGAAAGTGTCAAAATATTAATAACCAGTTCGTCCCCAAAATAATATGGCTCCCGCCGTTTTAATTGAAAATCTTCAGAAACGCTACGGCAATGTAGAAGCCGTTAAAGATGTTTCCTTCAAGGTAGAACCGGGGGAAATATTTGGTTTGCTAGGCCCCAACGGTGCTGGCAAAACTACCACCCTGCGCGTACTTTGTACTTTGACAGCGCCAGATAGCGGACGTATTGAAGTGTCTGGTATTTCTGCTGTCAGTCAGGCGAGAATTGCTCGACAGAGACTAGGCTATGTGGCTCAAGAAGTTGCTCTCGATAAGGTGTTGACGGGGCGGGAACTTCTGCAATTGCAAGCGGCGCTTTACCATTTGCCGCGTCAGACGATTAAAGGGCGGATTGACGAAATGGTGAAACTCCTGGGTTTGGAGGAGTGGGAAAATAAAAAGACGGGGACTTATTCCGGGGGTATTCGCAAGCGCTTGGATTTGGCGGCTGGATTGCTGCATCAGCCGGATGTTTTGGTGTTGGATGAACCGACTGTGGGGCTGGATATTGAAAGCCGGGTGGTGGTTTGGGATTTCCTGCGTCGCTTGCGGGATGAAGGTACGACGGTTTTGATTACGAGTCATTATCTGGAAGAAGTGGATGCTTTGGCCGATCGCGTGGCGATTATTGATAAGGGTACGGTGATTGCTGAGGGGACGCCGGAGGAGTTGAAAAATCGGGTTGGGGGCGATCGGGTGACTTTGCGGATTCGGGAGTTTTCGCCGATCGCGGAAGCCGAAACAGCAAAAGCCCTCATGGAATCGCTCTCTTTCGTTCAGGAAGTGATTGTCAACGCCGCGCAAGGAAATTCTCTAAATTTGGTAGTAACACCGCACAGCGACGCGCTGGTGACAATTCAGCAAGCTTTGAAGGATGCGGGATTGCCGATTTTTGGGATTGCTCAATCTCGGCCGAGTTTGGATGATGTGTATTTGGCTGCGACTGGTAAGACGCTGTTGGATGCGGAGTTGGCTGCTGCTAGCAACCGGGATTTGAAGGCTGAACAAAAGGCCTCGATGCGATCGTAGTTTAATTTAATCGGAAACTCCGCGTCAAACTACACAAACAAAGTCCGCGCAGGCGGACTAAGAAGTAGATTAAGCGTTAGCCGAGAGGAAAGGAAGGTTTTCTGCTAAGTTATCCTTAACTTCAATTCCCTGTTTCCTCGCCCAAAATTGGCTCAAAAAGTGGATTTGTCGCAAACCGACAATTAAATTTAGACCTGGTACAAAAATCCACCAAACTGTTAGCGGTTCTTTGATTCCTTCTTGGCGGTATAGTTCGTTGACTGTGTTGTAAAGTTTGAATTGTACGATGTAAATCCAAGCAATACCGAGGAAGGAAAACCAACCGAACCATCCGGGAACGTCGGGGTCAAAGATTCGTAAAGCTTGGGGAATTGCTACTCCTAACACAAAGGGAAATAAGCAGAGTGTTCCCGACCAACCAGTGCCGTTATAGCGGCGTAATTCTTCTTGAATTATCCATTTATACCATCCGTAATAGAGCATCAAGCTCACTACAGATAATAATATTACTCGCCATAGAGAGCGGGGTTTACCTAAAGGTTTTTCGGACATCTGAAAATGTAAGAGATAAATTGCTTTTTTAATTATATTAACATTTGTTAATTATTGCAAAATCATTTCTCGAATTGTTTGTGCTGTGGCGGGGGCGAGTAAGACGCCGTTGCGATAGTGGCCGCTGGCTATGAGGATGTTGCTGTTACCGAGGCGATCGATAATTGGAGCCGATCGCCTTTCGGGGCGTGGGCGCAATCCTGACCATTGCTTGATAATTGTGGCTGCTGCTAGGGCTGGACAAAGTGCGATCGCCTTTTTGAACAATCCATCTAGCATCTCAGCATTGGCCTGAATTTCCCCGCCATTTTCTGAAAATTCCACCGTCGCCCCCACCCAATATTCCTGATTTTCTAAAGGCACAATATGAATGTCATCGCAAGTAATTACTGGTGTAAAATCAGAATTGGCCAAAGGATTTTGTAACCGAAAATGTAGCGCTTGTCCTAACACTGGACGAATATCAATCAATTGATTTAATGATGCTGTCAAAGCCGAAGAACCCAAGCCAGCGGCGATAATTAGCCAGTCGAATTTTTCAGCAACAGGCAAGATGCCTGTTCCACAATCTTCAGCAACAGGCAAGATGCCTGTTCCACAAGATATTAAGTTTATTGTGGGGTGGGCATCTTGCCCGCCCATGAGGCCTGTAACTTCTACCCCAAACTCAAAATTAACTCCTTTGAGTTTAGCAGCATCAACCAAAGCCAAAGTTAAAGCAGTTGGATCGACTTGTCTATCTTGAGGTGAATAAATCGCAGCAATAATATTATCATTGAGGTTAAGATGAGGATTGCGATCGCGCACCTGCTCCAAATCCCAAATTTCCAAATCCCAACCTTGAGACTGGCGAGTAGCTTTCAACTTTTCCCACTTACTCAAATCCTCACCCTCCGCACAAAGCATCAAAATTCCCTGTTTATTAAAAGGAATTTTCCGCCCCGTCATTGCTTCCAATTCAGGAATCAGAGTTTCATAACGTTGAAGGCTGGTTTCCCTCAACTGCCAATTTCTGCCCTTAGTTTTATGACTGATTACTCCCATCAAAACTCCGAGGGCTGCACCTGTGGATGCTTGTGCCGGCGGCTGTTTGTCGAATACAGTGACTTTCAGTTCGGGATAATTGCTGAGTTCAAACGCGATCGATGCTCCAACAATACCACATCCAATAATTGCAACACGAACCATTAATCGATTTTAGATTTTAGATTTTGGATTTTGGATTTTAGGATTGATAGAGGACACGGCAATGCCGTGTCCCTACCCCAAAATAATGGAGACGGCAATGCCCATTGGTGTCAACTTAACCCTGAAAGCCCGCCCCGTGTCTGTTAGTCATCCCGCCCTGGAGACAGGGGTTAAAACCCCTGTCTCATAGCCAAAGTCAGTTGAAACTGACTGAAAATTTGTCCCAAACCAATACCTATCAACTCAACTAATTCTTCAGTCCTCTTTGAGAGGACTTGCGCTATGAGACAGGGGTTTCAACCCCTGTCGGGCTGTGGAATGAACCTTAAGTTGACACCTATGGGCAATGCCGTGTCCCTACCTCAAATAATATTGTAGGGAGACGGCAGTGCCGTCTCCTAATTTCTGGACTCGAAAGTGATTAAGCTTTAGGAATTAGTTGCAAGAAAGCATCAAAATCATTGACTGCTTTTTGATAGCTGCTGGTGACTTTTGCATAATCAAAATCTTTAGCAGCAAGATCAAGGTTAACCAAGTCTGCAAACAAACTCTTGGTCAAATCAACAGCTTGTTCTTGAGATTTAGGCAACAAAACGGCAGAAACACTTTTCATTGCGCCACGCAAGTCGCCGAGAGGCCCGTGAATGTATGTTCTGGTATCAACCCAATTGCGTTTTTGAATTAGGGTTCCTAAGTTGTCCATGCGCGATCGCAATTCTGTCAGAGTAGGAACATAACGCTGAATTTGCTGAACCTGTGCTGCTGTGTAAGTGGTTGGAACTTTGGCTTCGACACTGCTGCAACTAACTAGAAATGCCATCATAAATGACATGATCAAGGCAAAAAATGAACGGGGACGATTCATATGGATTTTAGATTTTTAGATTTTAGATTTTAGATGGCTCGTAACGAGCAGACACCAGGCTGGTAAAGGTTTTCTTGTTCCCCGGCTCTGCCTGGGAACGCAGATCCAGAGGCTCTGCCTCGCTAACCCAGCACCGAAAATGAGGTACAAAAAATTAGTTTACCTCTTTTCGGCGCAAAAAATCGATTAGAGCATCACCAACTTTTTCTGACCAATGTTCTTGAGGATAATGCGCTGCTTGTTCCAGTTTAACTAACTCTGCATTTGCCAAGGAACTAACTAACTTTTGGGCTGGTTCCATACTCAGCCAAGGGTCTGTTAATCCCCATACAAATAAGGTTGGTCTAGTCCATCCTGGAAAGCCGGATTCAATTTCTGCCATTGACTGCGGCAATTGAATGTTACGGACTGTGTTCATTAGCGATCGCCCAGCATCGGAACTCTTCAGAAATGGACGACGATAAACATCTAAATCCTTGTCTGATATGATTTGGCGACAGCCACCTTCTAAGGTTCTGTCTACTAAAAGTGGGTCTTGAGTGATCATGTCGCCAATGAAAGGCAGTCCAAATTGCTGCATTTTCCAGGGCAGTTTGATGTCTGCTGAAACTGGTGTATTTATGACTACTAAACGTTCAACTTTATCGGGGTTTCGCAAAGCATATTGAATACCAGCAGAAGCTAAAAATCCTTGAACAACTAGGTGAAATCTGTCTATTTCTAAAGCTTGAATAAATCCAGCTAGTGCTTCAACAAAAGCATCGGGAGTGTAGGCAAAGTCGCGTTTGTCTGGTTTGGTCGATCGCCCATAACCGATCCAATCTGGTGCGATCGCCCGAAACCCCTTTGCCGCCAAATCTGGCATGATTGCAGTCCAGGTAAAACTTTGGGAGGGCAAACCGTGCAGTAACAGCACAGGAAGCTTGTCAGTTTCGTTAACCGGATTTGTTTCTCGATAAAACCATTCCAGTGACCCGGACTGGATTGTCTTTTCGTCAATTGACATTACTTTAAGAATTGGGAATTGGGAATTGGGAATTGGGAATTGGGAATTGGGAATTGGGGATTGGGAATTGGGAATTGGGAATTGGGAATTGGGAATTGGGAATTGGGAATTGGGAATAACAAATAGCTAAACCATCTTGGCAGTTGCTATCTATCAAACAAGAGGGCGGGGAATTCCCGCCCTCTCGTTTGATAGTAGAATTGAGTTAAAGACGCTGTTAGAAATTCATTTCAGCAGCTTGAACTTTTTCGACCTGTTTCTTCTTGAGAACCAACATGATTTGAGCCAACATGGTCAATGCCAAGAAAGCCATCATGCCTTGAATGCGATTAGAACTTTGCAGTACAATCTCGACATCTTTTTGACCAAAACCGCCCACATTAGGATTGTTTGTCAAAAGTTCGCCGGCTGCAACTACTTGTCCTTCAGTCACAATCAGTTCAGGGCCAGCAGGAATTGTATCAACAACCGCTGCACCTTCTGCTGGTTGAATTGTCAATTCATAACCGCCATCTTCGGGGGTGGAAATCTTAGAAATTGTACCGGCTACGGAAGCATTATAAACAGTATTATTGCTCTTAGCGCCAGTCGGATAAACCTGACCGCGACCACGGTTGCCGCCGACATAAATTAGGTATTTGCCAAAGTGAACAGACTTGTCTGTTGCCGGATTTGGCGACAAAACTGGGAATACCAATTCTTTGTACTCTTCCCCTGGCAGTGGGCCCACTAAAATAATATTTTCTTGGGTTTCGCTGTAAGGTTGGAAATAAAGGTCGCCGACTTTTTCCTTCATTTCTTCAGGAATTCTGTCTTCGGGAGCAATTTTGAAACCTTCGGGTAACATCAAAACAGCACCAACATTCAAGCCACCTTTACTACCGTCGCCAACTACTTGTTGAACGCTGGTATCGTAGGGAATTTTGACAATAGCTTCAAAAACTGTGTCTGGCAAAACAGATTGCGGTACTTCTATTTCGGTGGGTTTTGCGCCGAGGTGACAGTTGGCGCAAACAATTTTGCCCGTTGCTTCGCGGGGAGTAGCTGGTGCTGTTTCTTGAGCCCAAAAAGGATAGGCAAGTGCTGCTTGGGGAAGTGCGATATCGCTGCTGAGGAAAAATGCGGCGGCGGCGATCGCAACTATGGCAGTTTTGGCGATCGTTTGGACACTGCGACGCAAAATCGCAAATAAATTAGTTTGTGGCATCAGAGTATTCAATCTCAAAGGTCTAACAATTTGGTCATTGGTCATTGGTCATTGGTCATTGGTCATTGGTCATTGGTCATTGGTTATTAGTTATTAGTTATTGGTTATTGGTTATTGGTTATTGGTTATTGAAACTAACTACTAACTGCTAACCACTAACCACTGCTACTAACTAATGACTGCTGACTAATGACTAATAACTATGACCACCAAGGGGCTTCGCCGGTGCGGAAATCTGTTTCTTTCCAAGGGCTAAAGGTCAGCTTGTCATCTGCGACAGTGGCATGGGCTAAGGGCAGAGACAAAGGCGCGGGGCCGCGCACTACCTTGCCTTCACTGTTGTATTGAGAACCGTGACATGGACAGATGAATTTGTTTTCACTGTTGTTCCAAGGCACAACGCAGCCCAAGTGGGTGCAGACTGCATTGATGCCGTAGTCTGCCAAAGATGAGTCTTTTTCGACCACAATATAAGTGGGGTCGCCTTTGAGACCTTGGGCCAAAGTGCGATCGCCCGCAGGATGAGAAGTCAAATATGTGCTAACTATGATGTCGTTACCCAGAGCATCTTTAGCAGTGACTCCACCGCCAGCCGCCCCACCCGAAGGAGGAATAAAATAGTTGACAACTGGATAGAGTGCGCCCAGTGCCACACCTGTGACAGTACCGAACGTCAGCAAGTTCATAAATTGACGACGCCCCATATCGGGAACATCGGGATTACCAGCAGAAGATTGAGCCATGACCTGCCTTTGCGCTTTTTAGTTACGTTTGTTTGCGAGCTGTAGCTGTGAATCTGTTACGTGCAGACAACTGGAATAATTGCGGTTAATCTGCTTTCACAAAATCTCGGCTGTGAAAATTCCTTTTAAGAATGCACTTTTCAGCCTTTATTAGAGTATTATTACATTTTTTGAACTTTGTCTTTTATTGTTTAAGGAATTCACCCAGGAGCAACCATGACGGGCAAGGATTTACACCAGCTATTGCTAGAAAAATGGGGAAAATCTTACGATATCAGATTGCGGCGGACGCGGGGCAAGATTTTTGTGCAAGTTATGTGGAAATATCTGGAACAGGTATCTTTCCCGATGACGGAGGCTGATTATTTTGAGCATTTAGACGCAGTGGCAAATTACCTCAACGGTTGGGGGAGCGCTGCACGGGTGAGAGAGTATATTGAGACTACGCGCGATCGGCCCCGTTTGGGCAAAGCAGTCAGCATCCCCCTAGATTTGGGCGAAAGAGCCTCGGAGTGGCTGCTGGACGAGTTTTGAATTTGTTCGTTGTCCGTTGATATGTTTTGTGGCACCGTACCCTGAGCGGAGTCGAAGGGCAGGATGAACGCAGTCCAAGGGTCGAAGGGTCGTTGACTGTTTTCTGTTGTCTGTTTTCCGTTGTCTCTTGTGTATTTAAGTTGTGTATTTCGATCCCATATCAAAAATCTTCTCCTCTTCTCCCCTCTCCCCAGCGAGTACCAAAACCTGAGATATAAAATCAGCAACAATTTCAACTACAATGAAGTTCAGATATGCCATGAAATTTAGGAGAATGTTGTAATGGGTGTTGCAGTTGGAATGGTTGAAGTCTTAGGACTTCCCTCAGCCGTAGAAGTTGCGGACTCAATGGTGAAAGCAGCCCGCGTTACTCTAGTTCGCTATGAGAAAATAACCCGTGCTTACTGGACAGTTATAGTTCGAGGAGATATATCGGAAGTGCAAGCAGCCGTTGCTGCTGGGATTGAATCAGTTAAAAAGGTCGATGGCGGAAAATTGCTGTCGTATCATATTATTGCTCGTCCCCACGAGAATCTGGATTACGTTTTGCCGATCGGTTACACCCCAGAAGTAGAACAGTTCCGAATGTAGTTAAGGTTTTGGCAAAACTTTGATGTCGAATTTTAACATTTACTGTTATAGAGATGCGGGCGATCGCGTCTCTATGTTTTTTGGATTCTGCCCGCCAGAAACAGGCAAGATGCCTGTTCCACAAAATGTGGATTTTTTGGCATTTTTTTTAGCACAAACAGGCAAGATGCCTGTTCCACAAAATGTGGATTTTT
>REAP01000168.1 GCA_004294385.1 Oscillatoriales cyanobacterium
CAACGACTTAGCAACCATTGATTTGGCAACTGACGATTCAAAAGATAAGTCGAATTTTCCCGTCAACAGTTTTCCGGTCTTAAAAAAAGTTTGACGAGCTAAATAAACCCCACTGTTGTACAGTTTACCTGATTGTTGGCAGAGATACTCCAACAATGCTTTAACCTCTTTGTTTGGAGACAGTAATACTTGCTGAACTCCCATTGTTTTTTGGGTTTTGGTCACCTCTATTTTCCTGAATATTGGTTAATTTGTCTACTTTTAGTGATTATAGTAGATATCTCAACCTTGATCAACAAAATATTTAGAAAGAAAGAAAGAAAGAAAGAAAAAACACGGGGACTAAAGTCCCTCGCGCCGCTTCCCTCTCAGGACTGAAGTCTCTGAGTTTCCCGCATCCCGTATTGATTTATGATATTACCCAACAATTAATCATAGTAGGGACACGGCACTGCCGTGTCCTCTATATCATTCAGGTACTTTACACAAACTTTATATTTCTCCGCTCGACTTTACCAAAAATTTATAAAAGCTCAGCAAAAAAATTGAGTTTTGATTGATAGAAGCTAATCTTTGCAAGAGTTTCAGTCAACTAGAGGCTGTTGGCAACAAAAATAAATGTTGTAGTTTGGAGATCCATATTAGCCGAAAAACTTGTTGTTTTAGATTAGAGTGTGGCAGTCTGGTGTAGGTGAAAATTCCTTGAGTAATCAAAAGTCTTTTACTCAAAGATCCAGATAGCTGATCACACTCTATCCATAGATTGGGTTTTGAAGCTCATGCGATCGCATCCTCAATCTAGCAGGACAGACCTTGCTTGCCTCAGCCAGCCTACGTTGCAACAAGCATTCTCAACCTTAGTACACAATAAATTTTTAGGAGGAATCAGGGTTTATGACTACCTTAACCTTAGTAAAAAAAACATCATTCGCTGTCAGTAGTTTAGCCGCGACACTTGTCCTGAGTATCTGCACGCCCGCGCGAGCTTTTATGTTTGGTACAAGCGGTATCCAGTTCGATGAAGATACAAGTATCAACTTTACATTTAATAACTCTCAGGGACTATACCAGTCAAGTTTGTGGGTAGCCCAAGCCGATCGCAACAACACTGGCTACATCAACATATCCAGTCTGTTTAATGAAACTAAACCCTCAGATAACGGCTCCGCCAACAACGGAAAAGGCACCTTCGGCAACGCTGTCACCTCCAAGGATGGAGCAATCACCCAAACCTTCACCTTTCTTAAGGATGAAATTTACGCCCTCCTACTCTGGAGTGACACCGGCACTGGCAAGCCCCTAGAGCAATTCGTCTCCAGCAGTACCTTCATGAACAGCACCGTCTGGTTTGCCGCCGATAGTAAGTTCAGCAGAATTGACTGTCTAGCAACTGGATGCCAGCAAGCCGTGTTTGGCGACTTTAAGCTCAACTATGAATCCAATGATCCATTCAGCACCGTCAACAATGGCAAGAGTCCAGAGGAGTTTAAATCTGTGACAACAGAACAACTCGCTAAGGGTACAACAGTTTCCTTTGACGACGGACAAAAGGTAAACGAGGTAGATTTTCAACAATTCACTGTCTCGGCTCAGGCAGTCCCCGAACCAATGTCAGTGTTGGGTACTATCCTGGGGATCGGGGCTTTGGGCGTGGCGCGATCGAAAAAAAAACATTACGACCAAACGAAAAAATGACTTTTAAGTAGCCCCGTATAAATCTCAATAGTGAGTCTATTCAGTGGTAATCTGATGAATAGCATTTCTAAATGTTAAGAGTTTTTCCAATATCGGAAAAGTAGAATCCTAACAAAGGCACTATTCATGGTCTCCACCGCAGTAAAAACGAACGTAGGCTACATCACCCAAATCATTGGGCCGGTCGTAGACGTCAAATTCCCCGGCGGCAAACTGCCCCAAATCTATAACGCCCTTACCATCTCCGGCAAGAACCAAGCAGGCCAAGACGTTTCCGTCACCTGCGAAGTTCAACAACTGCTAGGTGACAGTCAAGTGCGCGCGGTCTCCATGAGTACCACCGACGGTTTGGTGCGTGGTATGGAAGCAGTAGACACCGGGCGATCGATCCAAGTTCCCGTTGGTATCCCAACTCTGGGCCGAATTTTTAATGTCATCGGCGAACCCGTAGACAACCTCGGCCCAGTCGATACTACCGAAAGTATGCCCATCCACCGCAACCCCCCAGCTTTCACCGAACTGGAAACCAAGCCTTCGGTATTTGAAACTGGAATCAAAGTGATTGACCTCCTGGCACCATACCGCCGTGGAGGCAAAATCGGTTTGTTTGGCGGCGCTGGCGTTGGCAAAACCGTCATTATGATGGAACTCGTGAACAACATCGCCAAGGCTCACGGTGGTGTATCCGTGTTTGGTGGTGTGGGCGAACGCACCCGCGAAGGTAATGACCTCTACAAGGAAATGATCGAGTCCGGGGTTATTAACGAAGAAGACCGCAGCAAATCAAAAATTGCTCTGGTTTACGGTCAAATGAACGAGCCACCTGGTGCTCGGATGCGCGTGGGTCTATCGGCTCTAGCGATGGCCGAATACTTCCGTGATGTCAGCAAACAAGACGTTTTGCTATTCATTGACAACATCTTCCGTTTCGTACAAGCGGGTTCTGAGGTATCGGCTCTGTTGGGTCGGATGCCTTCGGCTGTGGGATATCAGCCAACTCTCGGTACGGACATGGGCGACTTGCAAGAGCGCATTACCTCTACTACCGAAGGTTCGATTACTTCGGTTCAAGCTGTCTACGTGCCTGCGGATGACTTGACTGACCCCGCACCAGCTACGACTTTTGCTCACTTGGACGCTACAACTGTACTCTCTCGTGGTTTGGCTGCGAAGGGTATTTATCCTGCGGTTGACCCGTTGGATTCTACGTCTACGATGTTGCAAGTTAGCGTTGTGGGTGCAGAACACTATGGTGTTGCTCGTCAAGTACAGTCAACTCTGCAACGCTACAAGGAATTGCAAGACATTATTGCAATTTTGGGCTTGGATGAGTTGTCTGAAGATGACCGCTTAACTGTGTCTCGCGCTCGCAAGATTGAACGGTTCTTATCGCAGCCGTTCTTTGTGGCGGAAGTATTTACTGGGGCTCCTGGTAAGTATGTCAAGCTGGCAGATACGATTAAGGGCTTCCAGATGATTCTTGCTGGCGAACTTGATGAATTGCCAGAACAAGCGTTCTATTTGGTGGGCGACATTAGCGAGGCGATCGCCAAAGCTGAAAAAATGAAGGCTGACGCTAAGTAATTTTAGTCATTAGTTATTGGTTATTGGTTATTAGTTATTGGTTATTAGTTATTGGTTATTGGTTGTTGATTGTTGGTGATTAGTAACAATCAACAACTAACGACTACTAACCAATGACTACTAACCAATGACTACTAACCAATGACTACTGACTAATGACTACTGACTAATGACTACTGACTAATGACTAAGGACAATTTATGACATTAACTGTGCGCGTAGTTGCCCCAGACAAAACTGTTTGGGATTCTGATGCTGAAGAAGTAATTTTGCCAAGCACTACAGGCCAATTAGGTATTTTGAGTGGTCACGCTCCGATGTTGACTGCTTTAGATACCGGAGTAATGCGCGTCCGTCCCGGTAAGGAATGGGTGTCTATTGCTCTGATGGGCGGTTTTGCAGAAATCCAAGAAAACCGAATTACGGTTTTGGTGAATGGCGCTGAAAAAGGCGACAAAATTGACAAAGAAACTGCTCGTACTGCTTACACTGAAGCTGAAGCTCGTTTGGAAAAGTCCGCTAATGGCACTCTCCAAGAGCAAATTCAAGCTAAGCAAGCAATCAAACGTGCGCGAGCTCGTTTTCAGGCTGCTGGCGGCACACTCGCTAATTAGCGACACAACTGTCTTGTGTTAAATTCCAATTTCCAATAGTAGAGACTTCATCGTTTCCCAAGATAGCCCTTGCTGAAGATAGCGGGGGCTCTTTGGATTGTAGGGCCCTGCAAGGCGATCGATACTGATGATTTTTGCTCCCTCTGGTAAAACGGGAATGTCTGGATCGAAAGCAGTCGATCGCACCAGGGAACTAGAAAAGCCTTTAAAAACAGCAATTTCATCAAATTCGCCCTCAGTTTCAACTCTCACTATTAAAACTTCTTGGGGGCGTCTTACTGTGTATTGTTCCAAGCGGCGGGCGATCGAATCAGTCATAGGAAATTTTTAAGGAAGAAGGAAGAAGGAAGAAGGCCCTTCGACTACGCTCAGGGAACGCTTCAGGAAGAAGGAGGAAGAAATTTTGTCCTGTTTTTCTTACTGACTCTAAGTAATAATACATTCATGGCGAAGAATTTGGGCGGTCAATTTTATATTTTTGGTAAATAGTCGTCCGATCGCAGATTTTGAGTTCAAGCCCAAAAATAGTGCGGACAATTTATAATTTATTCAAAGACTAAAGGGTGCCAAAGTGTCTACAATACTTAACAGGAGTGCAGATTCGAGCCGATCGCCAAACTAACTATCTTAAGATGAGTAATTGTTATGTCAACTCTTTCTCTCAACCGTTTAGCTACAAGACTTTCAGGAAAAGTTAATCTGCGAACAGTCGTGATAGTTCCCTTTGTTTTGCAAGTATTTGCAGCGGTGGGACTTGTGGGATATTTATCATTTAAAAACGGTCAAAGATCAGTTAATGATCTTGCCGGTCAGTTAATGGGCGAAGTCAGCAATCGCATCGAACAAAATTTGGAAACATATTTAGAAACTCCTCACCAGATTAATCAAAGCAAGCTAGATTCTGTGAAATTGGGTTTTGTGAACATGAAAGACTTGTCAGCTTGGGAGAAATACCTTTGGAGACAAGTGCAATTATACCCTTACATCAATTTTACGTCGATCGGCAATAAAAATGGAGAGTATCGCACGGGAGAAAAGATGTCCAATGGCACTTTATTGATTAACGCATCAGGCCCGTCTACTGGTTTTGACTTTCATTCCTACAATACCAACGATACAGGCGATCGCACCAAAGTAGCAGCCGTAGTCAAAAATTTTGATATCAGACAACATCCCTCCTACGCCTTAGCCGCCTTAGAAGTTAAACCCACTTGGAGTTCTGTCTATGTATCCTTTCTCGAACCAACATTAATCCTCAGTGCGCTCCAACCAGTCTATGACAGCCAAAAACAGCTAGAAGGAGTATTAGTTACGGCTTTGCGTCTAGATGCCATAGGTCAATTTTTAAATAGCCTCAAAATTGGCAAATCAGGCCAGACATTTATTGTTGACAAAAATGGTACACTCCTAGCAACTTCCACATCAGAAAAACCTTTTCGTACTCAAAAAAATCAAAAAGAACTATTTAAAGTTACAGAAAGCAGCGATGCAGTAACTCAAGCAACAGCTAAATACTTAGGAATGAAATTTCCAGACTTGCATCAAATTAAAATTTCTCAGCAAATCAATTTTAAAATCAACGGCAAACAGCAATATTTAAAAGTTCTGCCATTTAAAGACGGCAAAGGTTTAGACTGGCTAATTGTCGTCGTCGTTCCCGAAGCCGACTTTATGGCACAAATTGATGCTAATACTCAAACTACTATACTGCTCTGTGTGGCTGCTTTGGCAATGGCAACAGTTGTAGGAATCTTCACTTCCCGGTGGATAATTCAACCCATTCTCGAACTGAAAGATGCAGCAATAGCCTTGTCTGAAGGACAATTTGACAAAACCGTAAAACTAGAAAGAAGCGACGAATTAGGCGTACTGGCAAAAGCTTTTAACAGTATGGCAGCACAACTGCAAGCATCTTTTACCGCCTTAGAAACTAAAAATAGCGAATTACAGCGACTAGACAAACTCAAAGACGAATTTTTAGCCAATACTTCCCACGAACTCCGCACTCCCCTCAATGGAATTATTGGTATTGCAGAATCTCTAATAGACGGTGCGACTGGACAACTGCCAGAACAAACTAATATGAACTTAGCTTTGATTTCATCATCTGGCAAAAGATTATCGTCTTTAATTAACGATATTCTAGATTTTTCTCAACTCAAACATAAAACTCTTGAACTGCAAATTAAGCCAGTTGGGATTCGGGAAATTGTCTATATAATCCTGACTTTATCTAAACCTTTAGTCGGCCAAAAAAAGTTACAGTTAATCAATTCAGTTAGTCCAGAATTGCCGCCAGTAGCAGCGGATGAAAATCGTTTGGAACAAATACTTTACAATTTAATTGGTAATGCGATTAAATTTAGTGAAAGTGGTAATGTTGAAATTTCAGCAGAATTGTTAATGGGGAATGAACAATCATCAATTCCTAGTCCTCAATTGGCGATTACAGTATCCGATACCGGCATTGGTATCGCCGCAGAAAAATTAGAGCAAATTTTTGAATCCTTTGAACAAGCTGACGGTTCTACTGCTAGGGAATTTGGTGGCGCGGGTTTAGGTTTGGCGGTAGCAAAGCAATTAGTTGAATTGCACGGAGGTCTAATTCGGGTATCTTCAACTGTGGGAGTTGGTTCTCAATTTACCTTTACTTTGCCAGTATCGGAAGGTCAAGCAGAAGTTAATGGGAAGTATCCACTTGTTGCTGAGGGCGATCGCAATTTCAGCAGTCATCACATTACAACTCAATCACCTATCATACCTTCTCCGTCACCTGCTTGCCAAGAACTATTGGAAACTGACAAAATTCAAGTCTTGATCGTCGATGATGAGCCAATTAATATTCAGGTGTTAATTAACAGTCTTTCCAGCGAAAATTACGCCATAACTCAAGCCAGCAATGGGTTGGAAGCATTAACTTTGATTGAAGAGGGATTTAAGCCAGACTTAATGTTACTCGATGTAATGATGCCGAGGATGACTGGTTATGAAGTGTGTCGAGAAGTTCGCAAAAAATACTCGCCTTTAGAATTACCGATTTTGATGCTGACTGCCAAAAATCAGACCTCAGATTTGGTAGAAGCTTTTAACTTAGAAGCCAATGACTATGTAACTAAACCTTTTGTTAAAAAGGAATTGTTGGCAAGAATTAATACGCAAATTCGCTTGGCAAAACTGAATGCAGCCTACGGCAGATTTGTGCCTCACGATTTTTTAAATTTACTTGAAAAGCCTAGTATTATTGAAGTCAAGCTAGGCGATAACCAAGAAAAAAATATGACGGTCTTGTTTGCTGATATCCGTTCATTTACGGCACTTTCAGAACAGATGACACCGCCAGAAAATTTTGCTTTTATTAATAGTTATTTGGGGAGGGTCAGCCCTGCAATTAGAAAAAATAACGGTTTTATTGACAAATACATTGGTGATGCAGTAATGGCACTTTTTTCTACTTGTCCTGATGACGGGGTTCGAGCTGCTATTGATATGCAAAAAGAAGTCAATGTTTACAACCAACAGCGACAAGAAAATGGGTTGGTTCCCATTTCTATCGGCATTGGTTTACACGTGGGTAATTTAATGTTGGGTACAATTGGTGAGCGGGAACGGATGGAAAGTACGGTGATTTCTGATGCGGTGAATCTCGCTTCTCGTTTGGAAGGCTTGACTAAGGTTTACGGTTCGGGGATTTTAGTGAGTGATACTATTATCCATCGTTTGAGCGATCGCGAAAAATATAAGTACAGATTTGTCGATCGAGTGACAGTGAAAGGGAAAACAACTGCTGTGTCGGTGTTTGAAATTTACGATACAGAAACAGAGCAGAGCATTGCGCTGAAGCAGCAAACTGCTGAGATTTTTCAAGAAGCTTTAGATTTTTACTACAAAGAAAAATTTGTTTTAGCGCAAAAAATCTTTCAGCATATTTTACACATTAATCCTGAAGATAAGGTAGCAATGCTGTATTTCAAACGCTCTCGCAAATATCGAATGTATGGAGCGCCTGATGGGTGGGCGGGGGTGGAAGCTTTGACGGAAAAATAGGGAATGGGGAATGGGGAATTGGGAATTGGGAATTGGGAATTGGGAATGGGGAATGGGGAATTGGGAATTGGGAATTGGGAATTGGGCATCAACTGTCAACTGTCAACCCAACGACTGCGTTTATCCTGAGCCCTTCGACTACGCTCAGGATAAACTACGCCGAAGGGCTCAGGGCGGCGCAGTCAACCGGCGCAGTCAACTGTCAACTGTCAACTGTCAACAATTCGGTGTTACCGGAATCGATATCAGTCCTAATTAATTTACTGGCCAGTAGCCGATCGCCCTTGTTTGCCAAGTCTAATTAACACAAAGTAGGATAGGTAAACTACATAAATCCCTAAACCGGCCATAGCTAGAAAGCCCAAGAAAGTTGGGTTGGTGGTAGGGTGAAACATCTGTTTGTAAAGCCAAGGCGGGTCAAGCCAAATGCGGCAAAACGGTTCGTCAATCACCTGATTTTGAGATTTGAAGGCACAAGTTAGGAAGGGAATTTGTGCGATCGCACCCAATCCGCTGTAAACAGTAATCGCCCATCGCCAAGCAGTAAAAGCCAGTTTCAGGGGCGACTGTGGGCGATCGGCAATTTCTTCGTTCAAATCTGCCCAAAACCACAGACTAGCAGGAATCAAAGCTCTCCCGATTACCGATGACACAAAGCCCACGGGCAGCGCAGCCATCATCAGGTAAAGTGTAATTGTCAGCAAACTCGCCACTCGCCAATAGATCATTGACAAACGGACGATCGCCTCAGCTTTCTCAACGACAGCCCAAATCAGCACTACCAGCGGTATCGAAACCGTTAATAACACAGACAACCGATAATCCATCCACACTAGCGGTTGAAACCAAGGCCCGGTAGCTGCCAATAAAAGACTTAACATATTTGGGAAAATATACTCACTTATTTGTGGAAAATCTTACCAGAAAATTGGGTCTAAAGCCCCGTTACATGGTATCTTAAAATGATACTACAGGTAGCATAACCGCCGATACACATGAGACACGCCTGCTCAAACGACTGGTCGGAAAATAATAATGGTTAGTGGGTGGCGAACACCACGAATGACCAGAAAACTCAAATCTTGAATGTTAAACGTACCGTGGGGCGCACGGAAACAAGGAGAAAAATCTCCGAAACCTTGGGGAGACAAGCCCTCTGGGGCTATCTAAGTTGGACTCAATGCTTGGTTCAATCGAACGGGTATTTGGTTTAAATATTGCCGAAAGGATAGGTAGT
>REAP01000169.1 GCA_004294385.1 Oscillatoriales cyanobacterium
CTCTCAAAGAGGACTAAAGAGTTCTTCAGTCCTCTTTGAGAGGACTTGCGCTTTGAGGCAGGGGTTTAAACCCCTGCCGGACTATTGGTTCTACCTTAAATTGACACTCCTTGGGCTTGGCCTTAGTCCCTACAGTATTATTTATTGAAATGTGCGATCGCACTTCACAATTAAACCGCAGATATCCGCTGTTAATAGTGGCACAGGCCGGAAAGCCCGTGCAATATCTGCGGCTAAAAAAATACCCAAATCCTAAGCCATCACCATCCCCCCATCCACATTAAACACCTGCCCCGTAATATAAGCAGCCGCCGCATCCGCCGCCAAAAACTTCACCATCCCTGCAACTTCCTCAACTTCCCCGTATCTCCCCAGGGGAATATACTTCAAAATCTCATCAGATTTAACATCCTTAGTCATATCTGTAGTGATAAAACCCGGTGCCACCGCATTCACAGTAATCCCGCGACTAGACAACTCCTTCGCCACAGTTTTAGTAAACCCAATTACCCCAGCCTTCGCCGCACTGTAATTAGCTTGTCCCGGATTGCCCATTTGTCCCGCCACCGAAGCAATATTAATAATTCGGCCACTGCGCTGCTTCAGCATGATTTTACTCGCAGCTTTAGTGCACAAAAATACGCCAGTTAAATTCAAATCAATCACAGCTTGCCAATCTTCCAACTTCATCCGCAATAGCAAAGTATCGCGAGTAATCCCAGCATTGTTCACCAAAATATCAATCCGTCCCCATTTTTCCATGACATTACTGGTGAGTAAATCTACTTGGTCAGTTTTCGAGACATCTGCTGCAAGTGCCACAGCTTCGCCACCAGCAGCGACTATTTCGGCTACCACCTCATCAGCAGCAGCACTGGAACTGGCATAGTTGACGGCGACTTTAGCACCCTCTGTGGCTAGGTTTAAAGCAACGGCGCGGCCGATTCCCCGCGATGCACCGGTCACGACAGCAACTTTACCCTGCAATCTCTGAAATGTCTCTGGTAATAATTCCATAATTCTATCCTCGCAATCTACCAGAGAATTTTGCACTAAAATCGAGCCAGAACCAAAAAAATTATTTTGTCCTATGGCAGTTCAAAAACAGTTCAGCAGTTTTGAGGAGTTACTATCGAGCTCCGATTTGCCAGTGTTGGTAGATTTCTATGCTACTTGGTGCGGGCCTTGTCAGATGATGGTGCCGATTTTGGAGCAAGTCAGCGGTCAAACGAAGGACAAGCTGATGGTGGTCAAAATTGACACGGATAAGTACGAACAGTTGGCTTCGCAGTATCACATTTATGCTTTGCCGACTTTGGTGTTGTTCAAAAATGGCGCTGAGGTCGATCGCATTGAGGGAGTGATGCAACCGGCGCAATTGATCGATCGACTGCAACCTTTCTTGTAGGTTCGTAGTAAGAGAGTATCACAATGAGTGTAGGGGTGAAGCATTTGGGCGACAGTTTATGTTGAAAACAAGAGTGTTTTATCTCCAAATGCTTCACCCTCCCAACAGATTTAACCGTCAATCATGAAGACTCCCAGCCACGCGATTATCAATCTGGCAATTCTCGGCAAACCGCAACTGCCGCAAGCTAATCTAATTATTGCGATCGGCGGAATCTTGCCCGACATCCCCATATTTTTATTTTACTTTTGGGCGAAATACATTGCTCGTTTACCGTCCGCGACAATCTGGTCGCAAGCATATTATGAGCCTTTTGTCCAGAATATTGTGGCTCTGTTTCATTCTATCCCTCTGGCGGCGATCGGCTGGGTAATTGCTTATTACTTTGGCTGGGAAAGCATCCAAATTCTGTTTTTGAGCATGATTCTGCACTCTCTAGGAGATTGGCCGGTGCATAATGACGATGCTCACAGACACTTTTTTCCATTTAGTAATTACCGTTTTATCAGTCCGTTTTCTTATTGGGATCGGAATCACTACGGGTCAATTGTTTCTTTTATTGAAATGTTGTTAGTGTTGCTGTCAACTTTCCGAGTTTTTGGTTTTGTTCACTCTTATGTTGGCAAAGGATTGTTGATTTTGGTGAATTGTTTTTACTTAATTGGATCACTATTTTTTTACGTTCGTTCTTTAGTTTATCATTTCCGTGGTTCCTGAGCGTAGTCGAAGGGTCGAAGGGTCGAAGAACACCAACCGCTATCGGCAATATTAATTTCGATGCTGCCGGATTTAATATTATTTGTGACCTGTGGCATAATAAACTGCGATCTATATCACATAAATATTAACTAAATTAGCGCTACTCTAGGTTGAATTAGATCCAATTAATTTTTAAACAAACCTATGCTAAGCCTTTCAGAATACCAAATAAATTCTACTCTCCATGAAGGCATCGAAACAATTATCTATCGCGGCCAAACGTTGATAAACCAATCCGTAACAATTCTTAAACTTCTGAAAGCCGAATATCCGACACTCGAAGCAATTACCCGCCTCAAACACGAATATCAAATCCGCCAGAATTTAGATAGCGAACAAATCGTCAAAACCATCAGTATCCAAAGCTTTGAACACCGATTAGGACTGGTTTTAGAAGATTTTGGTGGGGAATCTCTCGGAAAACTGCTGGAAACAGAGACATTGACTCCACAAGCAATTTTAAACATTGCCATCCAAATTACTAAAGCCCTAGAATACCTCCACCAAAATCAGATTATTCACAAAGATATCAAGCCCAGCAACATCATCATCAACTCCCAAACAAAGCAAGTCAAACTTACAGACTTCGGTATTGCGACAAAACTCAACAAAGAAAACCCCCAATTTAACAATCCCAACTCCGTCGAAGGCACATTAGCCTATATGTCACCCGAACAAACCGGGAGAATGAATCGCACCCTCGACTACCGCACAGACTTTTATTCCCTCGGAATTAGCTTGTATGAAATGCTAACAGGTACATTGCCTTTCGCCAGCAGCGATCCCTTAGAAATAGTTTATAGCCACATCGCATTTCAAGCAATTTCACCACATCAAATTAATCCTGAAATTCCCCAAATCATCTCAGAAATAGTGATGAAATTGATGTCCAAAAATGCCGAACACAGATATCAAAGTGCGGCCGGATTATTGGCAGATTTAGAAATTTGCTTGCATCAGTTAGACACAAAAAACCAAATTTCAGACTTTACTCCCGGACGCTTAGATATTCTCAGTCAGTTATTAATTCCTCAAAAATTGTACGGTAGAGAACAACAAGTCAACGAACTATTAGCAGCATTTGAACGTGTAGGGACACATTCAGCCGAATCTTTATTGCCGCCCAACCAAAATACAGCAGTCGCCAAGGCTCTTTGGTCATTGAGCGTAGTCGAAATGCCCACTTCGACTACGCTCAGTGACCGGAAGTATCCTAACCACATTGGCGGTTGCTATACAGAAAAACCGGCCCATTCCCAAAGTGAATTGATGCTAGTTTCGGGTTATTCTGGTATCGGCAAATCAGCAGTTGTCAATGAAGTTAGCAAGCCAATTACTCGCTCAAAAGGTTACTTCATCAGTGGCAAATTCGACCAATTAAAACGCAATATTCCTTACGCATCATTAATCCAAGCATTTAACTCGCTGCTACGCCAGTTGCTAACTGAAAGTGCTGCTGCTATAGAAACATGGCATACTAAAATTTTAACAGCTTTAGGAACAGATGGTAAAGTAATTGCCGATGTAATTCCAGAAGTTGAATTGATAGTTGGCAAACAGCCGGAAGTACCAGAACTAGGCCCTGTAGAATCGCAAAATCGATTCAATCGGGTATTCAAAGAATTTATTCGCGTCTTCGCCCAAAAAGAACACCCGCTAGTGATTTTTTTAGACGATTTGCAGTGGGCAGATTCAGCAACCTTAAAGTTAATGCAAACACTGATCGCTGACCCTGACCAGCAATATTTGTTGCTAATCGGTGCTTATCGAGATAACGAAGTTAGTCCGACTCACCCTTTAATTCAAACTGTAGAAGAGATTGAAAAAACGGGTACGGTTGTTAACAATATTGTGCTGCAACCGCTGGATTTAGAAAACGTGACTGAGTTAGTCGCTGAAGCACTTAACAACAGCACCGAAAAAGTAAAAAATCTAGCAGAGTTGATCTGCAATAAAACAGGCGGTAATCCTTTTTTCTTGACGCAGCTACTCCAAGCACTTTATCAAGACAATCTTTTGAAATTTGACTTTAGTCCCCTGGAAGGTAAAGGGGGATGGAATTGGAGTATCGATGAAATTCAAGCCATTGGCATCACCGATAAAAGTGTGGTGGAACTGGTAGCCAGTCGGATTGAAAAGCTCCCCGCAGCCACGCAAGAAGTATTAAAATTAGCAGCTTGTGTGGGCGATAAATTCGCTCTTGATGTGATTTCACTTGTTAGCGAAGCGTCAGCTAATACTACAGCCACTGAACTGGATTCTGCTTTGCAAGCAGGGTTGATTCTGCCTTTAAGTGATGCTTATCGCATTCCTTTAGTTTTCGACAAATCGGAATCAATTAATCTGAAATTAGATACCTCGCGGGTTAGTTACAGATTTTTGCACGATCGCGTCCAGCAAGCCGCCTATTCGCTAATTCCCGAAGACCAAAAGCAATCAACCCATTTAAAAATAGGTCAATTACTGTTACAGAATACTCCAGCAGAAAAGCTCGAAGAAAACATTTTTGATATTGTCAATCAATTGAATGTCGGAATTGATACGATTAGCCAGCAGGCAGAAAAAATTGATTTGGCACGATTAAATTTAACTGCGGGACGTAAGGCAAAAGCGGCTAATGCTTATGAAGCTGCTGTTAGATATTTGCGGGTTGCTATGGGATTATTACCAGCGGATTGTTGGGAAAGTCAGTATGACTTAACGTTAGCAATTTACGAGTCAAGAGCAGAAACTGAATACTTAAATATTAACCATGAAAAATCAAAAGAATTAGTCGATATCATCCTGAATCGAGCCAAAACTATATTAGAAAAAGTAAATGCTTATGAAGTTCAAATCCAGTCTTATAATGTTCAAGATAGCAAACTTGTCGAAGCACTAAGTATAGGACTGAAAGTGCTGAAACTGTTAGGTATTTCTTTTCCTGAAAATCCCAACTCGCTAAACACTATGGTAGGAACGATCGACACAAAACTGAGCTTGGGAATTAAGCGAATTGACGATTTAGCTAACTTGCCAGAAATGACCGATCTCAATCGACAAGCAGCCATGCGAATTTTATCAGGGATTCTCGGCACTGCTTTTCATATCAAGCCCCAACTGGTACCGCTGCTGGCATTTACGATGGTCAAGCTGTGCCTGGAATATGGCAATTCCCCTTATTCTAGTGTCGGCTACGTTTATTATGGCGTAGTGCTATGCAGGCTAGGGAATATTAATTTGGGATACCAATTCGGTCAACTGGCAATTAGGCTGCTAGATAAATTTCCATTCGGTTCGATCAAAAGTAGAGTTTATGAAGTCTTTAGTTTTTTGATAGCACACCAGAAAGCCGAACTTAAGTCAGGATTAGGCTATCTCATGGAAGGTTTTAAAATCGGCATGGAAAGTGGAGAGTTAGAATATGCGGGTTATTCTCTATGTATATATTGCTCTTATAAACTGTGGGCGGGAGAGTCTCTCGATTTGGTTGAAGAGGAGACAGGTAAATATATAAAACTACTGCAAAAAATTAAACAAGAAGGTTGCTCTGATTATATCAGTATAGAGAGACAAACAGCGATCAATTTGCGCGGGAAATCAGTAGATCCATGCTATTTAGTCGGCGACAGCTTTAATGAGTTCAAAACGCTTCCCATTTTGATAGAATATAAAATATTTCTTTTAGTTATTTTGGCGTATAATGCCAAGACAATGCTGAACTTCACATTCGGAAACTATGTCCAAGCCGTAGAAAATTCCAGGTTATTTGAGAAACATGAAGATGTTGCAGCCGGATTTTATGTGATTGCTGTCAATAAATTATACTACTCTCTCAGCCTGCTTGCTTTGTATCCAGAAGCTAGTAAAAAGGAGCAAAAGCAATTTTTGAAAAAAGTTGAGCAGCTCCAAAAAAAGATGAAAAAATGGGCTTTTCATGCTCCGATGAATTATCAACACAAGTACGACTTGGTAGCAGCGGAACAAGCGCGAGTTTTGGGGTATGATAGCCAAGCGATGGATTTGTACGATCGCGCAATTGCAGGTTCTGCCAAAAATGGTTATATTCAAGAGGAAGCATTAGCCTATGAATTAGCCGGAGAATTCTATCTATCTCTGGGGAAACAAATAATTTCTCAAGCATATCTAACTAAAGCATATTACGGCTACATCCACTGGGGAGCTATAGCGAAAGTTAAACACTTAGAGTCTATACATCCTTTCTTGGTAACACAAACCCGCACCGCAGAAACCCGAAGCCTCGATGTTACCCGTACTACCACTGGAAGCACTACCAGTAATAGTTTAGGCAATTTCTTAGATTTGAGCGCTTTTGTCAAAGCTTCTCAAGCTATTACCAGTGAAATTGTACTCGATAAGTTATTGACTAAGTTGATCAATATTTTGTTAGAAAATGCGGCGGCTCAAAAAGTAGTAGTGATGTTGCTGAAAAATGATATCCTCTGTATAGAAGCTATGGGTACTTCTGCTCAGACTCAAGAGACTCTTTCACCGTCTATTCCAGTAGAAAATTATCAAGATGTACCGCTTTCTGTAATCAATTATGTACAGCGCACTCAAAAGCCTTTGGTTTTAGACAATGCGACTGTCACCGCACCTTTTAATGCGGATGCTTACATTCAGGAATATCAACCAAAATCAATCCTATGTTTGCCGATTATTTATCAATCTCAGCGGCGGGGAATTATTTATCTAGAAAATGCTTTGACGGTAGGAGCTTTTACAGCGGAGAGGGTTGAAGTATTCAAAGTATTGGTTTCTCAAGTTGCTATTGCGGTAGAAAATGCTGTTTTATACGCGCGGGAGCAAGAGAAATCTCAACAGTTAGAAAAATCATTAAATGAACTGCAACAGGCACAATTACAACTAATTCAAAGCGAAAAGATGTCTGCTTTGGGCAACTTGATTGCAGGGGTGGCTCACGAAATTAACAATCCGCTCGGTTTTATTTCTGGTAATGTTGATGCTGCTGCTGAGGCTAGCTTGGATTTGATTGATTATTTGCATCTTTACCAGGAAAAATTTCCGAATTGTGGAGATGAATTAGAGGATAAAGCATCGGATATTGATTTAGAATATTTGATGGAAGATTTGCCGAAAATGCTTTTATCGATGAAATCTGGTACAGATCGTATCCGTAATATTAGCACGTCTCTCCGTACTTTTTCCCGTGCTGATAGTGCGACTAAGGTGTCAGCAAATATTCATGAGGGTATCGATAGCACTTTGCTGATTTTGCAGTATCGCCTGAAGGCTAAAGATACTCGCCCTGCGATTAAAATTATTAAGGAGTACGGATATATTCCGCCAGTTAAATGTTATTTTGGGCAACTGAATCAGGTTTTTATGAATTTGTTGGCAAATGCGATCGACTGTTTTGAGGAATCGAATCAAGACCGGACTTATGATGAGATTGAGGCTTTACCGAATACGATCGCGATTATGACTCATGTCTCTGAGGATAACCAGAGTGTGGTGATTAAAATCAAAGATAATGGTCAAGGGATGTCGCTGGAGATCAAGTCGAAAATATTTGACCATTTATTCACGACTAAAGGTGTTGGAAAGGGTACGGGGTTGGGGTTGTCTATCAGTCTGCAAATTGTGGAAAAAACCCACGCTGGTAAGCTGAGTTGTGATTCGGTGGTGGGTGAAGGGACGGAATTTGCGATCGCACTGCCGCTGAGTTAAAATCAATTCCGATTACACTCCTTGTCAGGAACTCAGGGCTTAAGCCACTGAGCTTGTAAGAAATTACAAGCTGTTCTGACCAGACCCCTCTTGTGAGGAGACGTTATTTAGGTCACGATACCGGAGAATGCGACGCCAGTTTTCCGCTCTGTCATCTGCAATTAAACAGTTTTAAAGTCACTGAAACAGTGTTGCAGGTCTAACAAGCCTTTATAACC